>QIGP01000308.1 GCA_003228965.1 Gammaproteobacteria bacterium | reverse complement strand
ATTTGTCGTAGTCTTGCTCATGGCGTGTCCTTGTGCCCGCGTTGGGCCGTTGAAGTGGTGAAATACCTCAACAGGATACGCCGCTTTTTATGAATTCTTCAAGAACACAACTTTTGACAATACCTCCTGCGTTTTACCCACAGCCGCTGACAGAATTGCAGCGCGATCAATGCCAGCAAGAAACAATCAAATTTGGCCAAGACTTGCAAAGACGCACCTGCCCGCTCACTTCGACTGTTGAATCAGTCATTACCGTTTCAAGAGTCGGATTTCACTTTCCATCGAGAGTCAGCTCGAAATCAACCGTGGTCGTTCCCTCGGGCTGCACGGTCATGCGCAGACTACCGTCGCTATAACGCGTGGGCCAGGGCGGCCCTGTGGGGACAACCATCTCGTCGGTTGAGCGATATTCTACCTCGTCCGGTTGAGTGATGGTTACCCGATGCTCACCGAGGTAAGCGCCTGGCATCGGCGGATCGACTACTTCGAGCGAGTATCGACCTTCGGCATCGGTTCTTCCGAAAGAGCCTGAGCCTGGATTGGCGCCGCTCGAACTTGCGATAGGCTGAGTATTGACGCTCGCACCGACTAGGGGTTTTCCATCCAACAGCACGACTCCCGAGACAGGAACCACATTCGGGTTCGCGCCACAACCTAACGTCACGAGCACTAACAGCATCGCGGTCGTGATGGTATATTGTTTATTCAATACACTTCCTCCTGGAAAAACCACTCCCCTGACAGTATCAATTCCTCGCATCGATCAATTCCTCACCAGCCATTGTTGCCATACCGGCAAAGATCTCCATGTCGATCGAAGTTTGGATAAACCGGACTGAACCATCTCCGAAAGTAAAATGGAGACCGCCCGGATGAAGCGCGCCCCACGCTCGCTTACAGGGGTCGCTACTACCCGACCCACCTACCTCCACACAGCGCCCAAAGTCGACCAGCAATGTTCTCGTCTGAGGAACGGCGCACGACTTGTTGTAGGAGGTATAGGTATACGCCCAGAAGGTTCGCCGCCGCGGTGTCGCTTCGATAAGGGCAGCAGCGCTCGAACGGGTCATCTGGCTTGTCATTTCACCAATAAACATTGTGTGGGAGAGTCCATCGGTAATCTGCTTGAGCTTCGGAACACTCGTCACGTTTCTGTAATACTGAATAGCACCACGTCTTCTCGGACCGCCCGTGGAGTGGAATGGCCCTTTCCAGAGATCAGACACGTCGCGTCCAGCTAAGTTACTAAAACCATTAAGTTACTAAAACCATCGGTTTGGCCTGGGGCGTCCCACCACCCTAAGACGGGATCACCGCAACGGCCCGTGTTGGCCCGGTAAGAACCACGAGCCATCTGGAGTTGGTTTCCGGGACCACTTTCGGGTCTTGCTAACTCCAGTGTATCTTCATCGCTTGGGCAAAGGTAGGAGGGTAAGATCTGTTGCAACACGGGTAAATTCAGCGGGTCTTCATTGAACAGATCGAAGCGGTATTGATCGTAGAGAGCCTGTTGTTCCATATGGGGGAGGATCAAGATGGCCCAGTTTTCTTTGCTCCTAGTGCTGCAACAGGGGCCATTGGTGATGCCCCCCGGAGGAAGTTTCCCATTAAAAGCCGAGGTGTAGTTAAGGATCGCCAGGGTCACTTGCTTCAGGTTACTTTGGCATTGGGTTCGCCGAGCCGCTTCCCGAGCTGCCTGTACGGCTGGCAGCAAGAGGGCGACCAAAACGCCAATGATCGCGATCACGACCAGCAACTCGACTAAAGTGAAACCACGAAAAGAGCGTATTAGACGCTGGCGATGTTGGACCATAGCAAATCCACTCCAATAAGGTTTAAGATGAGTCTGGTAAGGAGAGGAGTCCTTTCTATAGAACTCAATCCCGGATAATTCGTACATTTATCGAAAAACAGTACAGTCAAGTGCGACGGACCAATCCTGGCAATAGCGGGGCGCTAAACAAGTTCCTTACTCACCAAGATAGGGACACATCGCCTAGTTCGACTGTTGGGGACTTTCCCAAGCCGCATTGCTAGCTTGTGGCGCTTTTGGGCCACCGCTAGCAGAGTGAGACGACACGAAATACCGTTTGAACGCAGTGTTAATAGTATACCGTTTGAACGCAGTGTTAATAGTGTCTGAATCTCCATTGAGTGAACATCGAAAAGCGCCACATCATTTAAAGCCTTGTTGCGCGATCTGGGAAAGTCCCCGACTGTTGTATTTGTGAGAGAGACTTAACCCTTTACCATTTCAAAGGTTTGCTACGCTAGCATGATTTTCCGAGGAAACGACAACGAGGTCACGTAATTCCACGCTATTCCAACTTTTCTCGAGCAAAGTAACAGCTAGCGAACGTTTGCGTACATCAACGGTTAGTACTTGCGGTTAATAAGCTAGCGTAGTTAACATTTGATGCCCCAACAGTTTATGGCATTATTGGAAATACAACAGTCAAACTAGCGTAGTATAACACAAGGCAGATTCTAATGTCAACTGTCAAGTGGCATGTCACCATGCCCCTCCCCCCTGCGGTTGACAGATGGCGGCGGATGACAGCTTCGCCAGTTCTTGGCCGAATAAGTGCGGATTCTAGCCAGCGATTCTTCCTGGCTAAGCAACCAAGTGATGTAGTTGACATGCGTACACTATCCGTTAGAATTGCAATGAGACGTTCAAACGACCTCTAATCCGCTACGAAAAAGGAACTCGTACCATGGTTGCCAAAACGCCTGGTCTTTCTCCTCCTCGCGAATCAAACACGCAATTCTCTCACGACCCGCTCCCAATTGCTAACGTCTTGCCTGAGGTTCTGTTTTGCCTCAGTTGGACGTTGAGTGAAATTGATGAGCTAGAGTATAGCTCACCCCCAGGAGTTCACGATGTCCAACCGTAAGCAGTATTCGCCCGAGCAGAAGGTGTCAGGAGTCAAAAGGTGTCAGCGACGGTCTTAGGAACTGTCAATAGTCGATTCAAAAAACATTTTTAATTCCTTTTTGTGTTGCCGTAAGTGAAGTAGTTTAGCAGCCGAAGCTGCCAAATCTCTGGAGCAAGGCGACAAAAAGATGATC
>QIGP01000451.1 GCA_003228965.1 Gammaproteobacteria bacterium | reverse complement strand
GGTCCGACTCTGAGTTTCCGTGGCATCGACAATCTAACGTACTACCGCACCATTCCCGTATCTCCGGCTCACTATATTAATGACACCGGTTGCGGCAACACGATCAACAGCGATCACCCACGCGTGCAGTCCTTGATTTGCGACAGCATGCGCTATTGGGTAGAGGATATGGGCGTCGATGGTTTTCGTTTTGATTTGGCTCCCATACTTGGGCGAACATCTTCTGGATTCGATACGAATCACGCGTTGTTCAAGAAAATTAATCGAGACCCGGTTTTGAATAACGCCAAATTAATAGCTGAACCGTGGGACATTGGGCCCGGCGGTTATCAACTTGGTCATTTTCCGAAAGGGTGGGGTGAGTGGAACGATCAGTTTCGTGATCACACGCGGCGTTTTTGGCGTGGGGACGAGCATCGCACGCCAAGTTTCGCCCAAAGCCTGCACGGTTCGGCCGAGATTTTTGAACCGCGCGGCCGGAAGCCTTCAGCAAGTATAAACTTTATTACCAGTCACGACGGTTTTACGCTAAACGACCTGGTTAGCTACGAGCAACGTCATAACCTGGCGAACGGCGAGCAAAATCAGGATGGGCACGATAATAATCACAGCGCCAACTTTGGCGTTGAGGGACCTAGTGTAGATCCCGTCATTCAACACAGGCGTCGTCGCCAGCGACTGAATTTCCTGGCATCACTGCTACTGTCGCGCGGAACCCCCATGATGTTAGGTGGCGACGAAATCGGACACTCGCAGCAGGGCAATAACAACGCTTATGCGCAAGACAACGAAACAGGCTGGATAGACTGGTCAGGACTTACGCTTGATCCTGCATTTACAAACGAGGTCCGCAAGCTGCTGGCACTGCGCCGCAACACCAGCTTGCTCAAAGCCGATTGTTATCCTCACGGGCAAACCCGAACACGAGCCGGAGAACCGGATATTGCCTGGCTCTTATCAGACGGCACACCGGTTGCCGACGAGCATTGGCAGTATCACCGTACATTTTTAATGTTGTTAGTAGATACAAAGAGGAAGTGCGAAGATCCAGATCAGCCGATTGCAGTAGCTTTACTAATTAACGGTTCGTTTCAAAAGCAGCCGTTCAAACTACCCAGAATCGCCACATCAACAGGATGGCAATGTGAGTTTTCAAGCGATTTAGTTGAGGCGGTATCTTCAGAAAGAGTCGTGCTTCAAGAGCAAAGCTGCGCGTGTATGGTATATAAGCACGTCTGATTCGCGGTTAGAACTTACCTGGCTTCAAGTTTCATACCTGAAGTTCCAGGGCCCCTCTAATCGCAAACCAAAGATTCGCTACTATTTTACTAACGAATTCTGCCTATGTGGATCGCAAGCGTTGCCTATGCCATCACCATTGCTGTCGTATTGGTTTGCGTTACCGCAATGCGCCGTGCGGCCAAGCTTATGACACCTGCACCGCTGTCGTCAGTCACCGAACAGTGGCAACGCCCGATTTAGTCGGACGAAGCCAGCGGTTTTTTCGTCGATTTGTCAGCTGTTTTCCATCTTGGACCGAAGAATTGCGAGATCCTGGAAGTTAATCATGCCATCGCCGTTTAAGTCGGAACCGGCATTAAAACCCTCCGAGCCTTCGGAACTTAAGAACGCTTCAGTCAAATTTTTAAAATGTTCTTTAGGCTGTTCGGGCGGTGCCGGACCAGCGCCGGCTTCCTTGTCTCTCAAAGCAGCAAGATCCTGGAAATTGATGACACCGTCAGCATTCAGATCCGAATTCACGTCAAAGCGCTTCATGTCAGAGGTGGAGAAAAAAGCCTCCACCATGTTGGCCATTGCGGGACTCGGGCGCTGCGCACCGTCTTGTGCAGGCAAGCTATTTGAGGTCGACTGCACGTAGTTGTTGGTTCGCGGGTAGGTCATGCCAGCGTCTGAGGAATCTGACCGCGGTGCGAAGATCCGTTCAGGCTTCGACTCCGCCAGTTGCAACAGGCGGGCGGTATCCGTGAGAGACACTCGGTCAACCTGCACTGTCGCGGGTTTTTCAGCCACGGTTTGCTGTGAAGCGCCTCGTGCCTGTCCCGGTGCCGCCGGTGCCGTAAGCTTGGGCGCGAACGGTTGCAGGATGGACGTAATTTCGTTTGACATAAATTGTGCTCCTGAATTTCATAGGCCTACAACCTCGCTGAAGCGACAGGTTGTTCGACAAATTGAGCGGGTCGGACACCAACTGGCCAGTTCCTGTGCCGGATATCGGGCCCGATCAGCGTTTGCCTGTATAAGCCTAAGCAAGTTCTGTGCCACAAGCGGCGGCAAACGTCAGTCAGCAGTCATTGATTGGGAGCTCCTGAAAACATTAAATAACTGTTTCTCATGATTATTTTGGAAAAAACTGCCTCCCTGTACCATAGCCGAACCATGGCGGCTAACGCACCGTGCAGCCAATCTTCCGGGTGCGGTTTGACGCGCTCGGCTGCAAGGAAAAGCCGGCGGCGGCAAGGCTTTGCCGTTGAGCGGCAATAACATGTCTGTGCGCACAACCAGACGTAACTGGCAAAGCGTCACTCTATTTCCATGTCTTTACCACGCCTTGCCAGAGCGATCCACGGTTACCTGTAAAAAGACCCGGTTTAACTGTGCGCCCAATCATCCGGATTGTTTGAATCGTTGGGTGAAAGCCCAATAATATCCCCGTGCGTTGACACGCCCAAACCCAGCACCGTGCGATTGGCGTAACAAAAATACGCGACGACCTGATTGATCTCCAGAATTTCGCCATCGTCAAAACCGCTTTGGCGAAGTTGCTCTATGTTTTCTTGTTTAATACCAGCAGGTCCGAAAAAGATTGCGTGTACCATTTGGTCAGGAGAGCGCGGCCAAAGTGTTCATTAAATACTGGTCTGGTGAAGGTGTCTGGCAGCGACTGCCTGCAAAGCGCCAAAAACGTTTCGCTGATTTGATGCCGAAAGTGGCAGCCGAGTTTGAGTCTATACTTTTTGCAGATGTAAGTGCGGAGTCTTTCGCGAGGATGAATATTCCTGTACGCCTGATGTGCGGCACCAGAACGCGTGCGGCGGCCGCGAGAACCAGCGAAATTTTGGCACACCTGTTGCCGGATGTAGTTTACGTTGTTGTTGAGGGAGGCGATCACATGGCACCGACGACGCAGCCGGATCGTTTAAACCCTCTGTTTGCCGAGCACGTTTTATCGCGGTTGGAATAAACAAGGGTGTCAGGTTTGAGTGGCACTTCATTGATGCGTGATAGATTAGATCGTGACAGCTTCGCGCTGACCAGATGGTAAAGGCGGTGCATTTGCGCCGACATATTATCCACGATATCGCGCAAGCTGTTTCGACCGGACAATTGAGCCATCGTCAGTGACACAAACTGTGACCAGCGCGAGGCTTTACGAAAGGC
>QIGP01000239.1 GCA_003228965.1 Gammaproteobacteria bacterium | reverse complement strand
GCTGCAATGGGAGACCGCTAACTTCAATCTTACCTATGAGCCAGCGTCAGAGAATTGGCAAGTCTCGGCCTGGATTCGTAACGCGTTTGATGAGCTTTACTGGACCTCGATCGGAGTATCGAGTGAGTCAGCACGTGCAGCTAACGCCGTGCCAAGAATACTGGCCGAACCGCGTACCTTCGGCATAACGTTCAACTACTTTATCGGCGGTAGAAACTAACGACGGACGATGGCCAAAAGGGCGTCTCAAAATGGCCTCGTTAGTTACGTCAAGCAGGTCAAGGGCATCTTTTTTGGAAACGTTCCAGACCTGGAGCATATTGCTGAGATGTAGAGGATCATATCGTCTAAGTGTCGGACTAACTTACGGCGTTTGCGGTAGCGAAGCGTCTCATCATCACAGAGCCAGTAGCAGTCGTCCAATCGATCAAGACACTGATCAACATTACGGTGCCACAAAAACCACTTCGCACTTTTCAATTTGTTGTTCACTAATTTTTCGCCTGTATCAGGGTCCGTGTGACGGACACCCTTAGCAAACTGTTTTAATACGGTCAGTCTCATCGCAACATGAAACCAATCCAATATGTGCTCGGCTTCTGGGTGCATCAAAAGTTGTAGGCCTCGTACGTTGTCCGCACCGTCCGACAAGAAGGTGATCTGTTGGTTTTCCTGCATCCCCTGGTCTCTTAGTAACTTCATCAATCGTCGCTGTGGTTTGTCATCCAGTGTCTGGACAAAGCCCGGTCGTTTCGGTGGCTTGGTCTTTGAAAATGATTTGGTAACAATGCCCCACACATTGCGGTGCTCTCTAGATTGTCCAAGCCCCTAAACTGGCTTGGCCTCCTGATTGGTGTCGCAGGCATCTTGACCATCGTCCCCGCTTTAGTCTTTTTCGTTGACGTTTTTGGGCTGTCTCAAATCCTAGTTTCGGGAAAGTAAGTTTGGCTTCAGAATTACACGCGTTAACTCCGGTTAACGCGTGTAAACAATCCGGTCCTGTGCGTTGTTCTTCGACGTGCCAGTTATTCGATTTCTACTGACAGCTTCCTTGACCGGGCCCAGGTACCTGCAAAAACTCCTGGGATACAAAAATGAAGTCTATGAAGTTAACCGCACCGTCACTATTAATGTCGAAGATGGCGTTGCTGCCTAAGAATTCGTTTGCAAATGATGAGAGATCCAAAAAATTCACCAGACAATCGTTGTTGAAATCCGCATCGCAGGCGTTGCCATATCCATCCCCGTCTGAGTCTGTCTGATCTGAATTTGCTGTGTCCGTGCAGTTATCCAGACTATCTGCGACACCATCATTGTCTGCGTCGAGTGTTGTACCAACGGTGATGGCGACAGCAATGTTGTTGTTTGCTTCGTCGGGATCGGATTCAAGCGACGTGGCATTCGCAACAATGCTGAACTCTCCGTCTGCAACGGCTGTTAGTGACAGATCAATGTTCCATGACACACCTACCGCCAGTGCATCCAGCATGCAACTAATATCCTGCCCGTCGATGGCGCACGCACCCGTGTCAGCAACCGCGCTTTCAATGGTGAACTCGACAGGAATAGTAGTCTCAACCTGGACACCGTTTGCGGTGATTGGGCCATTTGCCGTAACTGTCATTGCCAAGTCAAGCGCTTCGCCCGTTGTGCCTGCGAGCGGCCCGGTGTCATCGGTGAACTGAATGTCGGTTGAAAAGGTAATTTCCTGGTAGCCGATGTCGTCGTACCCAATCAACACGCGGCCACGGTCCGCAGGGTCGACGGTCATGTGGTTAGTGCGTTGGGTAGCACCATCGTCAGGGGCTTGCGTCCAGTTGTTGCCGCCATCCACCGATCGGTAAAGTCCGTTGTTTTCACTAAGCGCGTACATCAACTGGGGATTGTCGTGATCAATTTCAATTGAGAACACTTTGCCCGATACATTGGTCGTCGGAAACGTCCAGGTGCCACCCCCATCGATCGATCGGTAGAGCCCAGTGTTGCCGACGAAAATGACATTTGGATTCTGCGGATGAATAGCCACCGCGTAGCTGCGAGAAGGCCCGGGTACGCCATCGCCTGATTTGCGCGTCCAGCTGGCGCCAAAATCACTACTGCGGAAGACACCGCCTCGTTGAAAATCCGAGCTAGCGGCGAACAAAATATCGTTATCAGTCTCGCTTGCGTCGACGCCTTCAAGCACCACGTTACCGATAAAAAACGGGGCCAGGCCCACGGACAGCTGAGCCCAGGTAGCGCCTGCATCGGTGGTGCCAAACAAACCGCGATTGTAGTCACTAAACAGCAGCTGTTGAGGGTTTGAGGCGGGGATATCGATATCGGTAACCCAGGTGGCCACGACGCCCGGAAGCTCCAGGTCAATGCGGGCCCAGGTCTGACCGCCATCAAATGTTTCGTATAACCCACAACAGCCAGAGCCTGCGTAGGCATGGTCGGCAAGCTGCGAATCAACTTCCATTGCAAATGTCCAAAGGTCGTAGGTACCTGTGTTCGACGTCCAGGTCTGGCCCCCGTCATTACTGGTAGCCGTTCCGCCAGTCGTACCGGCGTAGAGTCGGCCGCTGTTGCCATCGACCGCGATAGCATCTACTCCGACGTTGATGAAACCCTCAGTACTCAAAGACCAGTTGGCGCCTGAATCTGGTGACGCGAAGATGCCTTTTACGGCGGTACCGATCAGCATGCGAGTTGGATCGCCTGAGTCAAACGCAATGTCGTTTACGGTGTACTGGCCAAGGCCGGACAAGTCCGCGGCGCCCCAACTCAGACCGTTGTTGTTTGACACCATCACGTCGTTGTTACCCGTGCCCATGAAGATGCGCGAGCTGTTCGATGGATCACGCACCATTTCGGTAAAGAAATCACCGGGGACACCCGAACCGTAACGCGCCCAGGTAGCGCCACCATCCAGGGTGCGCCAGTTTTGCTGGTTGGAAATATTGATTAAAGCAATGTCGCTGTTATTGGGATCAAACACGCCGTAGTTGGCAAATACATAGCCGTTGGAGGTCAGCGGCAAAGTGTTCGCCATCAGCGTCCAGGTCTGACCACCGTCAGTAGATTTGAATGGGCCGTCCCAACCCAGCGCCATGAATATCAACGGATCGCTGGGCGATTGCATAATGGATGTGCGGGGCCAGTCGCCAAGGCCTGCGGAGACATCTGTC
>QIGP01000030.1 GCA_003228965.1 Gammaproteobacteria bacterium | reverse complement strand
ATGACTGCCATCGGCGCTTGGTTGTTCTGCGGCTTCTTCTCCAATTGCGGGTAGCAGTTCGCCTTCGATGGCTGTGTTTAGCGTGTCCACGTTACTCTTGTCCGTCTTCCGCCAGGGGCAGTGGTCGTAATTGTAGTCCACGCTCTAGCGCTTCTTCAATGGGTGGAAGAGCAGGGCGAGAAACTGAGGGCATTAAAGAGACGCGGTCTTTTTGCCCGAGCTGTGCGTCGCGAATGTAGTTGTATTTAGCGTTGGTCTGAAGACCTGCCTGGACACCGTCACGCAAAATCTTTGGACGAATAAAGATCATGAGGTTACGTTTAACTTTGGTCGTTCGGCGCGACTTGAACAAGTTTCCAATCAGGGGTATTGAAGACAACACAGGTACACGCTGCTCGCTTTCGAGCAGGTTGTCGTCAATCAGCCCGCCTATAACAATGATGCCGCCGTCTTCAACGATAACTTTTTGTTTGATGTTGCGTTGGTTGGTGACAAGGTCAATTTGACTCTCGGCGCCCTGGCTCAAGCTTGAGGCTTCGAATTCAATGTCAAGAATTATCGCGGTGCCTTCGTTAATTTGGGGAGTAATTTTTAGCAGAACACCGACATCACGACGCTGAATGGTTTGGAAAGGGTTAACCGAACCCGCGTTACCACCACCTGTGTTTGAAAAGCTACCGGTCAAAAACGGAACTTCCTGGCCCACACGAATTTCAGCTTCTTCATTGTCCATGGTCGTTATAGAAGGAGTTGAAAGAATGTTGGTATTACCGTCGCCTGCGAAAAAGTTGGCGATGGCCGCAAAGCTCGGACCATTTTGCGAGATGCGTCCAATTCCAAACGTCAGGCCGTTACTTAATGAAGGCAGTCCGGTGATGTTGCCGCCGCCAGCCAGTAAGGCGCTACCGATGCTCAGGACGCTGGAGCTTGAGTTAGGAAAGTTAGTCAGGCCTGCGCCTGCGACGTCGTTAGTGCCGTCGAGTACCCAGGTGATGCCAAGCTCAGCTGATTTATCGGAAGTGACTTCAACCAGAATGGCTTCGACGTGAACCTGGGCCCGGCGGATGTCAATTTTATCAATCACCCGACGTAACGAACGCATTACTTTCGGAGGCGCTGTGATTACCAACGCATTGGTATCGGGGTCTGCCCAAATGTTGGTGTTGTTCTGAGGAGTTGCTTGCGCTGCACCCTGAGTTCCGGTCGTACCACCTCGTGCCTGTTCCATAAGTTTGGTGGCAAGTTCTTCAGCATTGGAGTAGCGCAGGTAAACAACCTGAGTATTGCCGCCTTGTTCCAGGGGCGTATCGAGGTGCGCAATAAGCGTGCGGTAGCGTAAGCGAGCAGTTTTGTCGCCACTGATCAAAACGCTGTTCGTGCGTTCGTCTGCCGTAAGCACAACCGGAGTGGATGTCGCCGCATCGGCGCCACGGGCACTGGCCTGACTCATGGTGGTTAGAATACGTACCATCTCGCCGGCGGAGGCGTGTTGGAGAGGAATAACTTCGATGTCTTGGTCGCTACTTTGGTCGATGCGTCGAATAATATTTTTCAGGCGCTTAACGTTCGCAGCACGGTCGGAAATAATGAGCATGTTTGAGGCTGGGTGAGCCGCAAGATGCCCGTACTGAGGTACGAGCGGACGCAGACTCGGCACTAGCTGAGCCGCACCGACGTTGTGAACTTGAATAACTTCGGTGACAATTTCGTCGCCAGACGCACGATTGCTGTTGCGTAACGGATCGGAACCCGACGTGTTGCGAACATTGGTATCGGGTATCACTTTAATGGTGTTGCCGGACGGAATGGCAACGAAGCCATAGACTTGAAGAATTGACAAGAAAGTTTCGTAAAACGCGTCCATGGGCATGGGCGTTTCGGAAATCATGGTCACGTTGCCTTTTACCCGTGCGTCGAGCAGAAAGTTTTTACCGGTCAGCTCGCTGACAGTTTCAACGATTTGACGGATGTCCACATCTTTGTAGTTTGGTGTGATCATCTGTTGCTCAACAACTGTTTCGTTCTGAGCGAATGCAAGAGGCAGGCCGATTAGGGTAGTGCAGACAACAAGCACGGTGGCCACTCGCGTCGCGAAATTGGAAGTACAGTTAAGGCTCATAAACAGTGTTCTCTTTTGTTGTATTTTGCTCATGACGTGAATCTCACACGCACGGCGGTCTAACCCTGGGTTAAATCAATTAGCTGCTGAATCGACTTGCCGCTAAATCGACTATCTATTACATCGACAAGCTCTAGGTCTATTGGTTGCCCAAGTTTAGCTGGCTAGTATCTAATATTAGCGAAGTTTGTGCACCATTTCGTTGTACGGTCACAGATACTTGGGAGTTCTCGCTTAGCGTGCGGAAGATTTCTAGCCCTTTCGAAGGGTCTTCGAGCGGCGTACCGTTAATTTCCGTTACCAGGTCGCCAGGTTTGAGGCCCAGCGCTTTGAATTGTTCTCGTTTGCGTCCCGGGTAAACACGGTATCCCTGCATTTTGCCGTTTT
>QIGP01000421.1 GCA_003228965.1 Gammaproteobacteria bacterium | reverse complement strand
ATGAGGGTTCAGCCGAAGGGCACCGTGTGGCGTGTCGAATGCAAACAACGCGTCGTGAGCATGGTCGCGGCGAAGCGGGTAAAACAGACGTCCCTTTAAAAGCGCCCGAACATGCTTGATGTCAGCTCCCAGCGCCTCAACCGTGGCGCAGGCTTCCGGCAAGCTCGACAAAACCAGCTGTTTCCGTGTCAGATGTTTGAGTTTTCGAACAAGAGAGTCGCGTTTGCCTGGTCCGACCCAGTTCAATGGAGTACCGTCTATCGCTTCCCAGGTGGAGGAGTCGCTCCCGGAACCCGCGGTAGGTACGCCTAAATAGAATTTGCAGGCAACTTCCCAATGCTCCAGCTTATCCGACACCACGTCATTGACGATAAAATCGAACTCTCCCCGGGTCTGTTTGTTCTCGATGACCTGCAGTCGACGCTCCACACACTCAATACCGGGCAGGTACTTTAGACCGAATTCAATCAGGCGCTCGAATCGGGCACCCAACCTGTGATCGTTTTCACTGTTTAGAAAATCGTCCAGTTGTATAGCAAGATCCGGTTTTTCGAGCAGGCCCGCCAACTCAAGAGCCCGCCAGGAACACCATTCGTCGCTTTGCCAGCGTTTATCGGTGCCTGTCATAACCAATGAGGGGCTACCAAAAGACCACATCATCGATCGCATGGACATCATAGTGTGGTGTTGTTGCAACAGTGTATCCATGATTCGCCAGCCTTTTCATAATCCCCTGACGGCAATCAGCAAGAACCGTCCTAATTGATAAACGAATGCAAGGTACCGTGTATAAACCTCTGTTCGGATAGTTCGCAGGCCGCACACTATGTTATATTCCGCCCCTAGTGAGTACCGAATATTTACTTAGCGGTGTCTTATCCGACCCACAACAAGCCTACGGAGGCAGGAGACAGAGGTCATGAAAAAATTACTTATAATTGCGTTGGTAATCACCTTATTTGGTGCGCCACAGCAAAATATTAGTGCCGACGAGCTTATTGAAGCTGGTCGCTGGTACTTAACGCCCATGGGAACTTACGTGTTCCGTGAAGATAAATCACGCTTTTCAAACACCGGCCCTGGCATGCACTTTGGCCTGGCCCGAGGTATTGCCGATAACTGGGCTGTCGAATTCAACGTATTCGGCAACGAACTGCGAGCCGACGATCAGCACGATATTGGTCAATACGGCATTGGTGTTGATCTAATCCATGCGTTCAACACAGGCAGCGACTGGTCACCGTACGCGGTTCTGGGCACGGGCTACATGAAAACCCGCTCCGATGAAAACGGTAACAATAACCCTGTTGGGCTCGATTCAGACAACGCTATCGGCTCAGCAGCCATTGGTATTGCCCGTAACATCGGCGACACCAGCGGCATGTTCCGAACCGAACTTCGTTACCGCGCAGACTTTGCTGACTCCGAAACGTTTGGCGACCTGCTATTTAACATAGGCTTCACGGTCCCTCTGGGCCCAACCGATGCACCTCCTGTCATTCTTGACAGCGACAACGACGGCGTCATGAATCCTGACGATCTGTGTCCTGGAACTCCAGCAAACGCGGACGTCAATTCCAGTGGTTGCGAACTCGACAGCGATAACGACGGCGTTAAGAACAGCCGTGACAAGTGTCCTGCAACCAAAGCTGGTGCAGACGTTGATTCTTCCGGTTGTGAAATCAAGAGAATGGCTGACGCAGACGGTGACGGCGTAGCCGACGCCAAAGATCGCTGCCCACGCACTCCACGAGGCACCAAAGTTGACTCTCGTGGCTGTAAAGTCATTGGTGACGACGATGGCGACGGCGTGCTCAACAACATTGATGAATGCCCGAACTCAGCACAAGGCGTGCGTATCGATGCTCGCGGTTGCGAAATTCGCGCAGAAATCAGCCTGCCTGGTGTAACGTTCGAACTCAACTCAGCCAAGCTAACTCCTGATTCACTGGCTGTGCTCAGTGGTGCTGCTGCAACGCTTAAGAAGTACTCGGACATTACGGTTGAAGCTGAAGGTCATACCGACAGCTCAGGTGCCGCAAGTTACAACATGAACTTGTCACAGCAGCGCGCAGAATCTGTGCGTGACTACGTTATTGGTCAGGGCATTGATGCCTCGCGTATCACAGCGCGCGGTTTCGGCGAAACCAACCCAATTGCTGACAACAAGACGACTGAAGGTCGACAGTCAAACCGTCGTGTAACACTCAGACTGACCAGCGAGTAAATTCGCAGGTAGTTCTGGCTAAATAACGGCAAAACCCGTTATCCTAAGCCCCGATGAATTAATCATCGGGGCTTTTTTTATGCGTCATCCGTTCTACAGCTTTTTTCTATGTCTTTTTTTCGTCACCGCGTCGGTATCGCTGGCGGCCTGCGACACCGCACCCGACGTGGCCGATCTGAACGAACCTCTGCTAAAAGACTTCGCACGAGACACGGTACAGGTACAAACGGCTAACAACCTAACGCTTGAATTTGTTGTGTACGTCGCCCAATCTGACGAAGAAATGAAGC
>QIGP01000084.1 GCA_003228965.1 Gammaproteobacteria bacterium | reverse complement strand
GATTTGTCGTAATAGTCCCGACTTGGCTATGCAGCTGTCGGTTAGTCCGGTGCTTCTCGATACGCTTGCTGACCCGCGTGGCAGTAGCGTTGCGCTCGATCGTGAGGGCTTGTCCGGGCGTCTTAACCTGCAACTCGAAGGGATCGATGCGGAAGATGAGGAGGGGCAACTCATTGCCCTGAGAGAGTTTCGCAAGGCCGCTATATTTGACATTGCCGTCGCAGATCTTGAACGTCAATTGCCGCTAATGAAAATATCCGACCGGCTAACCGATATAGCGGAGCTCGTGCTCGGCGCCGCACTCAAAATGGCCACGGCCCAGATGCACACCCGCTTCGGCACGCCTCGAAGCGCTCAAGGCAACGGTGAGATCGCGCATTTTGCCGTAGTAGGTTACGGAAAACTGGGTGGAATCGAACTTGGGTACGGTTCCGATCTTGACCTGGTGTTTTTATTTGATGATGACGGTGACGGCGTAACCGATGGGAAAAAGTCGATTGACAACAGTCTGTACTTTGCCAAACTGTCGCGTCGCCTCATTCAAATTCTCACCGTACCAACGCGCGCGGGAACGCTTTACGAAGTAGACATGAGGCTACGTCCAAGCGGCCGTTCAGGATTGTTGGTAAGCCGACTCAGCGCATTTGCAAGCTATCAACGAGAACAGGCCTGGACCTGGGAACACCAGGCTTTGATCAGGGCCCGTGCCGTGGCCGGGGACGTGAGTCTGAAGAACAAATTTGAGGTGTTAAGGCGAGCTCTTCTTGAAGAGTCTCGTGACCAGGAAAAGTTGGCGATTGATGTGCGCGAAATGCGCGGGAAAATGAAGGCTGAGCTCGACAAGAGTACTCCCTCTCAGTTTGACCTCAAACACGGTCACGGGGGCTTGGTCGATTGTGAGTTTTTGGTTCAATATCTGGTGTTGGCGCATTCGGCTAAAGTGCCGGACCTGGCCGTCTACAGCGACAACGTACGTCAGCTTGAGGCGATTGAGGCGGCGCAGCTGCTTCCGACCGACGCCGCGAAGGCGCTCCGCGCCGCTTACGTGGCCTTGCGCCAGACGCTGCACGCGCAGTCATTGGCGGGGCAGTCGGTGCTGGTGGACCAAAGTGAATTTATGCCGGAGCGCGAGCTCATTCTGACCCAGCTGACGCGGCATACACTTACGCCGTTGTCAGCCGATCCTGATATACTTTAGGGCGTTATTACGTCACGTTCCAAGAGGCACTACAGTGGCCGACACTACTTCATCCGCATCGTCCGATTTGTCGCAGCCCAACGCTGAAAACGCGTACACCGTGACACCCGTCGACCTGCCGCTACATTGCCCCTTGCCGGGCGCCAGTTTGTGGAATTCTCACCCGAGGGTTTATTTGCCCATTGAAGAAACAGGCAGCGCCAAGTGTTCTTACTGCGGAGCCTTATTCACTTTGAAAAAGTGAAGGGTTAGAGGGTGAAGTAAGTACGCTCGTCGTCAGACTGAATAGGGGGATATCAACTGTGATCATTGTGACTGGTGGTGCCGGTTTCATCGGCAGCAACATAGTGGGTTACCTGAACGCCCACACCAGCGAGGATATTCTGGTTGTTGACGACCTGACCGACGGTACCAAGTACCGCATCCTGGTCGACCTGTCGATTTGCGACTACCTGCACAAAGACGATTTTCTGGCTCGCGTTCAGCGCAACGAATCGTTCGGGCAGCTGCGTGCCGTTATTCATCAGGGAGCCTGTTCCGAAACGACGGAATGGGACGGCAAGTACATGATGGATATTAATTACAATTATTCGTGTGCTCTGCTTGAGTACTGTCAGCGCCATCAAATTCCTCTCATCTACGCGTCGTCCGCGGCGGTTTACGGTGGCAGTGACACGTTCACGGAACACCCCGACTTTGAGCGACCGTTAAACGTTTACGGTTATTCCAAACTACTGTTCGATCAACGAGTTCGTCGCGACCTTGCTTCAGCGAGCGCGCAAGTTGCCGGGCTGCGTTACTTCAATGTGTATGGACCAAACGAGCAGCACAAAGGGTCTATGGCGAGCGTTGCTTATCACTTTTCCAATCAGCTTATAGACGGCGGAGTATGTCGGCTGTTTGAAGGCCACGACGGCTACCGTTCGGGCGAGCAGCAACGAGATTTTGTCTACGTTGAAGACATTTGCAACGTGGTGGGCTGGTTGCTCGGTAGCCCTCAAACCTCGGGTGTGTTTAATGTGGGCACTGGACGTAGTCAGACCTTCAACGAAGTGGCGCAAGCCGTTATCGGCTGGCACGGCGGCGGACAGGTACAGTACATTCCGTTTCCGGACCACCTCGTAGGAAGCTATCAAAGCTTTACCCGGGCCGACCTGACTCTTTTGCGTCAGGCTGGCTTTGACGTCGAATTTGCAGACGTGGAAACAGGTACGCGAGCCTACCTCGATCGGTTGGCAGCCAGCGGACAGATCAGCCCGACATCGCGGTGAGCGACGCGTCTGTACTTATTGTAGGTCCTGCCTGGGTTGGCGATATGGTCATGGC
>QIGP01000197.1 GCA_003228965.1 Gammaproteobacteria bacterium | reverse complement strand
GTGGACTCCGACTGGAAATTGCGTGCGACTCGAATCATCAGTGCGATGGCCAGGCGTTCGCGTTTCGCTGTGCCAATTTGCAACCGCTGGCGACCGTGTCGCAAGTACTGCGGGTTTTGCACGTAGAATGAAATTTTGGCACCTACCAGGAGAATTAACCAGCCGATATACAGCCAGATCAAGGCGACAATGACGATGGCGAACGTGGAGTATATGACGGTGTATTGCGTAGAACTTGCTACAACTGCCTGGAAGATTTTGCCAGCCAGAGTCCACAACATGCCCCCGAATACACCACCTACTATCGCTGCTTTGGCTGTGACCTTCGTATTGGGAATAAAGCCGTAGAGAAAGGTAAAGGCCGAACATATAAGCAGCAGTGGAATCCACTGACTCAACCAAACAGTGCCACCCGCGACCCACTCGTACTGAAGCAATCTGGAGGTAACGGCGTCCACAGAGAGCGTTCCAAGTAGACCAAGTGCAACCAGCATGAGAACTGGCGCTACAATAATCAGGCTCATGAACTCGCTGACACGACGAACCAGACTGCGTGACTTGGTCACTTGCCATACGAAATTAAAACTCTCTTCGACTTTTTGCACCATGGAAATTACGGTGAATATAAGGAATGCCAAGCCAACCGAGCCAAGAGCCGCGCCCCGTACGTTATCTACGAACGCAATAATGTTGTGGCTTAGTTCCTCGGCTTTTGGTCCAAGCGGTGTAAGGAGGTTGGTCAGTACCGGGCCCAGTTCGTAATGTAGCTCGAAGGCTTTCAACAAAGAAAAACTCAGCGCAATGAGCGGTACCAATGACAAAATGGTCGTGTAGACAAGGCTCATTGCGCGCAGGTTGAGCTCGCCGTTTAGCGAGTCGCGTATCAAGGCAAATGGATAGCGCAGAACCCATACAAGGCGTTGTACTATTGGGCTTGAACGGGCCCATTTTGAGTGCCATAAAAAATCGGTAACAGCGACAAACGGTTTCTTCACGCTAAAGGCTCTACATTGGAATTCATGTGCAAACTGTGGCACGTCAGCCCTCAACTACGCAAGCTCATTGGAGGTGGTCATGAAATGGCCTGAACGGATTGTTTGTCTTACACAAGAGACCACGGAGACGCTCTACCTCCTGGGTCAGGAACATCGCATTGTCGGTATTTCAGGTTTTACGGTACGGCCAGCCAGGGCGCGCAAGGAGAAACCTGAAGTATCCGCCTTCACGTCGGCCAAAATTGACAAAATTCTGGCGCTTGAGTCCGACCTTGTGCTGGGATTTTCCGATTTGCAAGCTGATATTACGCGCGAACTGATTAGCGGCATTCGCTGGGTGTCTGAGCTTATTGATGAACTTGGCGAGGGTAATGCGCAAGCCTCGCCAGGACTGTTTCAGGCGAGCAACACGTCACGAACTTCTCGGTACTTGTCTGCGGTTTTCTTTAAGACGTTATCCGAAATAGCGGGCCCCGGCGCCGTCTTGTTCCAGTCGAGCGTTTCCAGGTAGTCACGAACAAACTGTTTATCGTAACTTGGAGGGCTAATGCCTTCGACGTAGCAGCTTATGGGCCAAAAGCGCGAGGAATCGGGCGTTAGTACTTCGTCCATCAGCACAATGTTGTCGTTTGCGTCGAGGCCAAACTCGAATTTGGTGTCCGCAATGAGAATGCCTTTGCGCACGGCGTATTGTGCGGCGAACGTATAAATTTCGTGTGAGAGCGTTTTTAGCTGGTCGGCGTGGTCTTTGCCTAGCAACTCTACAAGCGTTTCAAAGCTAATGTTTTCGTCGTGATCACCCACCGCTGCTTTAGTGGCCGGCGTGAAAATGGGTGCGGGAAGTTTCTGTGCAAGGCTTAAGTTTGCTGGCAGTCCGATGCCGCACACAGCACCCGTGCGCTGGTAGTCTTTCCACCCCGAGCCAATCAGGTAGCCACGAACAACGGCTTCGGCCGGCAGGGGCTTCAGGCGTTTGACGACGACTGAGCGTCCTTTGACCTGAGCGCGTTCGTGGGGGTCGCTCACTACGTCTTCGACGGCAATGCCCGTTAAGTGATTGGCAACAATGTGGGCGGTTTTCTCAAACCAGAAGTTCGAAATATCGGTGAGAATGCGACCCTTGGACGGAACGGGTGTTGGGAGAATGACATCGAACGCAGACAGCCGGTCGGTAGCGACAATGAGTAAGTGGTCCGTGCCAACCGCGTAGCTGTCACGCACTTTACCCTTGTGAAACAAAGGCAGCGATTGCAATGACGATTCTTGTAAAGCTTCTGGTGTTGGAATGGGTGATTCTGTCATGTCGATTGGTTTCCGTTGTCGCTTTTTTATGCCGTCGGACGTTGCTCCCGGAGCTTTCCAGGCTTGCTGTGGGAGCCCGGTGTCATCGCGGGTTCGGAGTCAGAGTATAAACTGCTAAGATAGGTTAGCGGCACTATTTGCACGGCGAGCGTACATTGTCGCAAGCGATGCCCCAAACGGTCAAGCAGGTGCGGTCTTCTGGGTCTCGTTGTAGCGCTTGAGTGAACAATAGTTTCA
>QIGP01000088.1 GCA_003228965.1 Gammaproteobacteria bacterium | reverse complement strand
ACCACCCATGCCTTTAACCATTTTACCCGGGATCATCCAGTTGGCCAGGTCGCCATTTTGCGCGACCTGCATGGCACCAAGAATAGACAAGTCAATGTGCCCACCCCGGATCATGGCAAAGCTGTCAGCACTTGAAAAATAGCTTGTGTGCGCCAACTCGGTAATGGTTTGCTTACCCGCGTTAATCAGGTCGGCGTCCACATCTTCATCGTAGGGAAACGGCCCCATGCCTAACATGCCGTTTTCGCTTTCAAGTGTGACTTCGACGCCATTGGGAATGTAGTTGGCAACCAGGGTCGGAATGCCAATGCCCAAGTTTACGTAAAAACCGTCTTTTAATTCGTGGCTGGCTCGCTCTGCAATTTCTTGTCGTGTCCAAGGCATGACTAACCCTCCTCTCGCGTGCTGATCGTACGTTGTTCAATGCGTTTTTCAAACTCATTGCCCTGAATAATTCGGTCAACAAAAATACCCGGTGTATGCACCTGATCGGGATCGATTTCGCCGACTTCGACCAAATGCTCTACCTCGACTACGGTAACCTTTCCGGCTGTCGCCATTACCGGGTTAAAGTTACGCGCGGTTTTTCGAAAGACAAGATTACCTTCGGAATCGCCCTTGTACGCTTTAACCAACGACACATCGGCCACTAAACCTGTTTCGAGAATATAGGTCTCACCGTCAAAGTCTTTGTGTTCCTTGCCTTCAGCAATAAGCGTTCCCACACCCGTCTTGGTATAGAAGCCTGGAATGCCGGCACCACCGGCACGACAACGCTCAGCCAAAGTACCTTGCGGATTAAATTCAAGTTCGAGATCGCCCGCCAGATATTGCTGCTCAAACAGCTTATTCTCACCTACGTATGACGAAATCATTTTTTTAATTTGTCGCGTTTGCAACAACAACCCCAAACCGAAATTGTCAACACCTGCATTGTTGCTAATGACGGTGAGGTTGCCCACACCTGAATCGCGCAGCGCACCGATTAGATGCTCGGGTATCCCGCACAGACCAAAACCGCCGGACATGATGGTGATTCCGTCACTCAATAATCCGTCGAGCGCCTCTGCAGCAGAGGAAAATACTTTTTTCATTGATTAAATCTCATCTTTGATTGTAGGTTGAACGTAGTTAGCGATGTTTCGAACGCGCAAGTCTCACCCGCTAGTTACAAAACGATGGATCCGTTCTATCTAGCTTACGCAACAATCCAGGCCAGGCAAGTTGTCCACCCAGGCCACGAGTAACTTCTTTAGCCTGCTGTTTCATACCCGCTTGAATTCGCGCATCGACAGAAATTAGTTTCGCGCCACCAGCCATAGATTTAATTTGAATGGCACAGGCTTTTTCAAAGAGAAACATTTGCAGAAATGCATCTGGAATCGATGACGCCGCTGTTAGCAAACCGTGGTTACGTAGAATCAAGAACGCGTTTTCGCCAAGGTCGGCAACCAGTCGGGGTTTCTCATCGTCGACCAGGGCAACGCCTTCATAGTCGTGATAGGACAAGGAAATATTTGGAAACAACGCAATCTGGTTTAGAGGCAACAAACCCTGCTCTTGCACCGACACCGCTATACCATCTTCTGTATGTGTATGGATAATGCAACGTACGTCGTGGCGTGCTTCGTGAATCGCGCTGTGTATAACAAACCCTGCCGGATTAATGTCGTGCGGTGTATCGAGAACAATTTTCCCGTGCAGATCAACTTTGACCAATGAGCTTGCCGTAATTTCCTCGAACATCAGCCCATAGGGGTTAATCAAGAAGTGATGCTCAGGCCCCGGTACCGCCGCGGAGATGTGGGTGAAGACAAGGTCGTCCCAACCGTGCATCGCAACCAGTCGATAACACGCTGCCAAATCCACTCGCGTTTGCCATTCTTCGGCTGATACTTGTTGCTTTACTTGCGCGTCAACACTTACGTTCATAATTTAACCCTGAGTTGGTTGATGAGAATACTTAGCGTCGGCAAGTCATATTGACCGCCACGCTTTGGACTGTTATAGAAAAAACCCAGGCCCGGAGCCACACGCCGTAACAACGCTTACAAGCCTTTTCTAACTGGAGCCGAGACGCTCCCGCAGCACAGTCTTCTGTACCTTTCCCATGGTATTCCGGGGCAGACTTTCAATCAAATGAAAGGCTTTTGGACGCTTGAAATTGGCAAGCTCCGGACGCACAGATGTTTTTAGGGACACTCCCAGACCATCTATAGAACCGTCAGGTACGATAAATGCCTCCACCCGCTCGCCAAAATCCGGGTCCGGCACGCCAATGACGGCCGACTCAGCCACTCCGGGCATTGCATCCAGTACCCGCTCGATTTCCGCAGGATAGACGTTTAAACCACCCGTGATAATCAGATCTTTTGAACGTCCAACCAGGGTTAGCCTGTTATTGCTGTCAATTTGGCCAAGGTCGCCGGTGCGAAAATAGCCATCGGTGGTGAATTGTCGCTGCGTGAGGTCCGGGCGGCGCCAATAGTTGCTGAACACACCCGGGCCGCGCACTTGAACTGAACCTGAATTTTCGGCC
>QIGP01000180.1 GCA_003228965.1 Gammaproteobacteria bacterium | reverse complement strand
ACCAGGCTGACATCGCGTGCCGCGAAGCCAAGTCGGGTGGGCGCAATCGCTTGCATTTGTTTGAGCGGTCCGCTGATGCTGAACAACAGGCATCGGCTTACATCGGCTGGGTAAACCGTTTGCGCAATGCGTTGGACTACGATGGATTTGAGTTGCGCTTCCAGCCTATCAACAGCATTAGCACGGGTGAGACGGCACACCATGAAGTTTTGATACGGCTGCGCGGTGAGGATGGCAAGCTCATACTGCCGGATGCCTTCCTGCCATCTGCGGTCCGTTTCGGCCTTATGTCCGAGATAGACTTCTGGATGATTCGCAATGTTGCAATCGCGTACGCCGAAGAATCCAAAAGCAATCCCCGTCTGAAGCTCGCGATTAACTTGTCCGCAAACGCGTTTGAGGACGATAGTCTGACGGCTTACATCAAGAAGACTTTCGCAGAATTCGGTGTTCCGCCCAGCTCCATTATTATCGAAATTACCGAGAGTCTCGCCATTAGACGGCTGGCGCATGTCGATCAGCAGATCAAGTCGCTGCGTGAACTCGGTTGCGCATTCGCACTGGACGACTTCGGTACAGGCTACAGCTCGTTCAGTTATCTGCAGAAGTTGCGTTTCGACTACATCAAGATCGACGGCGCATTCGTGGAGAACTTGCCGGACAACCCGGTGGATCAAAAGATGATCAAAATGATCGCTGAGATCGGCCGCGAGGCCGGCATGAAGACGGTCGCCGAATACGTACGCAACGCCGAGTCTTTCTCAATACTTGGCGAGCTGGGTGTGGACCTTGCTCAGGGCTTTTTCATAGGCCGACCCGCGAAGCGACCGAAGGGCAAGTCCACGCCGATCTCACTAACGTCGCGCCGCATAAAGCTGACGGCCAGCCATGCCAACTTGAAGCTGAAGTAATGCTTAAGGAACTAGTGTAGTGTCCTAATTTGCTTGCATATTATCGAGAGTTTTTCGAGCACGATTCACCTTTGCCAATATTTCTCCGGCAGACTTTTTCCAGACAAAGGGTTTCGGATGCTTATTGTTGTTTTCGATGTAGTCAATAATTGTTTTTTCCAATTCATCGACCGAAGTAAAAATCCCTCTCTTCAATTGCTTTTCAGTGAGCGCACCTAAAAACCGCTCAACCAGATTCAGCCAGGATGAACTGGTCGGGGTAAAATGTAGAACGACGCGTTTATTCCGCGCCAACCAGCTGCGTACTTTTTCATGCTTATGCGTGGAATAGTTATCAACGATAATATGCAGGTCTTTGTCTTTGTCCGTTTCAGCGTCAACCTTCTTTAGAAATTTGAGAAACTCTTTGTGCGTATGTTTTTGGTAACACTCACCGGTCACGTTACCGGTGGCAACATCAAGTGCGGCGAACACTGTGCTGGTGCCGTTTCTCTTATAGTCATGCGTCACAGTTCCACAGCGTCCTTTCTTTAACGGCAAACCCGGTTGTGTGCGGTCTAAAGCCTGGATGGAGGTCTTTTCATCGATACAAAAGACCACGGCATTTTCCGGTGGGTTTAAATACAAACCCACCACGTCACATAACTTCTCTTCGAAATGTGGATCACTACTGACCTTAAACGTTTTCTCCAAGTGCGGTTTTAAACCAACTGACTGCCAGACACGATGAACAAAACTGTGTGTCGTATTCAGTGCCGCTGCCATGCTCCGGGTCGACCAATGCGTGGCATCAGTGGGTTTTTCCTGGGTTGTTTTTTCAATGATCTTTTTTCGAAGTCTGGCCTGCTTGACGCTGTCTTTACCGCCATGGTTGGCTCCTCTAGGTTTATCTTTGCGGATCGACTCAATGCCACCTTCGGCATATCGGTTACGCCATTTACCGACTTTGTTCGGCGGAATATTCAGCTTTTGTGCAATCACCTTGTTCTCCAGACCCTGTGCCGACAACAGCACCACTTGGGAGCGCTCGGCTAAGCGGATTGAGACCGCTTTGCTGCGGCTATTTTTCTGCAGTACTTTCTTATCCGACGCTGATAGCGTGATGCGGGTTGCTACTCTCATATCGTTATATTCCGCGCTTCTCAGACAACGTATGATAGCAAAATACCACTCTTTAATATACGATCAATTCAGGACACGACACCAACATTAGATAGTGTCACACCCGATATTTAGCGTTGAAAAAATTCAACCTATCGTGGTCACCAGCCTATGCGCAGCGATGTGTCCACCTTCGAATGATGCGATCCCACTGCCAATTACGCTTTAGTTGATAGGACCACCAAAAACTAGAGGAGAAGACCATGCACATAAAAATAGCTGTACTGCTCGCAACACTGTTGCCGGTAACCGTATTTGCCCAGACTGAGATACAGGTGAGCAAAGACAAACTGACGTTGCGTTCCGTTGCCGAAACGACACTCGTCGGCGACGGCACACTTCGGGAGACGGAGTCCTGCTCAGGGCCCTGGCTCGATATTGACCGCACGATACTGGCAGAGTTGGACGTTCGGGAACAAGACGTCAACGGCGACACTGTTCATCTATTTGGCCGCTCGGAAGCATTGCTCGGAG
>QIGP01000428.1 GCA_003228965.1 Gammaproteobacteria bacterium | reverse complement strand
CGTGACAGGAGCGTCTCACAATGCCTAAGACACTGGACTACATAGAGACGCGAAATGCATATTCGGAAACTCGAAAACCTCAACAAGTCGACCGCATTTGTTCTCCTCCTCCAGTCTTTGCGTTAGCCGACAATTCAAAAGATCGTTACCTACAGTCGGTAAAGTTGTCTTTTGTAGTAGTGAGGAATTGGCCACGCAGAATACTCCGTGAAATAGGGGTGCTTGCTTCGGTGTTCCCGCAGATTGGGGTAAATAATACCGTATTACCACCGCGAGAATCGTTTATCCAGCGTTCCCATCGACTGGATGTAATAGGGCGGACCGATGCCGCGTTAGATTTGATTTATGATTCTACTGATCAGATGCTAAGGGAAGCTCAGTTCGATGAAATTGATCTGCTTTTATCGCAACTTAGTGTGAAGGATCTTTCAACAGACATGCTCTTGGGGTTGCTGACAGCTACTCTTCCCGCCAGAAGTCGACTGTCTAGGCGAGGCGCATTTTTTCTCGACGTTAAAAAAATCCTTCGCGACCGCCAAGAACTTGAAGAGGGTTTGTTGACTGGATTAGAATGACCGCCCGTCGTTTGGTTATGTTGCAAATTGCAAAAGTCATTTCTTCGATCTGGCCATTCTTTTTAGTTGTTTCGCTTGGACATTTGTATGAACCGTGTTTACGCTCAAGAAGAGAAGCCCATCTCTGACATCAACCATGCTGCCATAGCAATCCAGTCTATAGATTCGACTCAGCGCCATATTGGCGTGCTTCATCGTGAAAGTGACAGCACAGAAGTTAATTTATTGCATCTTGCTTGGCACCACAAATTAATAAACCTACCACCGAGTATGGAGTATCTTTGGGTTGACCCAAAAATCCCTTCCCAACGCATGAGGCAGGTGGCCGCAATTTGTCGTAAGGTATGGAAGTCGAACCAAGGGGATTTGCCGTATGCGCTAAGTCCACCTAACGATTGTTTTGACCGACAGACAGGAAAATTTCTTTTTGGGGACACACGCCTTGGGCTAACGTGTGCAAGTTTTGTTTTGGCTATTTTTGACGCGGCTGGCCTATGCTTAGCACAATATGAAACCTGGCCAGCGTCTCGTTCTCGTCCTGGTGATAAAGAATGGCAAGAAGAGATTGTTCGGCAGTTGAAAAGCAGCCAGTCACCAGATGCAGCAGAACATGCCGAAGCTGTCAGCAATGAAATAGGGGCAACTCGATATCGCCCTGAAGAGGTGGCCGGTGCAGCATTAACCTCACCACTTCCAGCAGACTTTACTAGCGCTGCAGAGCAGGCGGCTGATATACTCGAACGTCTGAGGTGAGTTTTACGCATTCAGTTCGGTAAGGACAGAAGCGATTGTGGGATTAGGGAACATTCGCTTGTCTCGACATCTAGGATTCTAGCGCAGATAGCCCTTTCTTATTCCTGGATCCTAAGATTAAGCAATTCCTGGGTCTCTCGCTTTCCCGCTAGTTGACCACCCCTCGAATCGTACTTAAACTGTATGATCTGGGGGGTTTCCGTCGATTTTCGGCAGGTTTCCTCCGGGGATGCGTTGCATCGCGGTTACTGTGTAGGTCCTCTGTCTTCTGAAGCCTCTTTCGCCATGCTTGCTAAACGTGTGATTCCCTGTCTCGACGTCGACCGTGGTCGGGTGGTGAAGGGGACGAATTTTGTGAATCTTCGCGACGCGGGCGATCCGGTCGAAGTGGCGGCGCGCTACGAGCGTGAAGGAGCGGACGAGCTGGTTTTTTTGGATATTTGTGCCAGCCACGATGGACGCGACATCATGCTTGATGTGGTGCGGCGGACGGCGGAGCAGGTGTTTATGCCGTTTACGGTTGGCGGCGGAATTCGGACGTTAGAGGACGTGCGGCAATTGATTCAGGCGGGTGCTGAAAAGGTGAGCATCAACTCGGCTGCCGTGCGAACGCCAGAGTTGGTTACCGAAGTGAGCCGCGCGTTCGGCTCGTGCGCTACGGTTGTGAACATCGACCCGAAGCGCGTCCAACGCGATGGGCGTGAAGTGTGGGAAGTTTTTATTAACGGTGGCCGCATTGGTACGGGTCTGGAGGCGGTCGACTGGGCTCGGCAGGTACAGGATTTGGGTGCCGGCGAGATTGTGCTGACGTGCATGGGCGCCGATGGCACGAAGGCGGGATACGATTTAGAGATCACTGCCGCAGTGAGCGAAGCGGTTTCGATACCGGTGGTCGCCAGTGGCGGAGCTGGGTCTCCGCTGCACATGGCCGAGGCGGTCACCATCGGCAAAGCCGACGCGGCGCTGGCGGCGAGCATTTTTCATTTTGGCGAGTACACGATTCAAGAAACCAAACGCATCATGGCCGAGCACGGCGTCGCCGTGCGGCTCGCCGCTTAGCTATCGTTCAGGTGAAACATTATGCCATCAAAATCCTCGATCAACGAATCAGACTACGACAGTTTTGTCGCTAAACACCATGATGACCTGGAAGTCAACAAGCTGTTCAAGGCTTGCGTAAAATTCGAGGCGAGCGATTTGCATCTCAAAGTGGGCAAACCGCCCATGCTTC
>QIGP01000289.1 GCA_003228965.1 Gammaproteobacteria bacterium | reverse complement strand
CCTGTGCGTACAGCCAGCTCTGAGCAGGTTCGACAACCAATATTCAAAGGGGGAGTGGATCAATGGCGCAACTACGAAGAATGGCTGGTTCTGGTCAAATCTGTGCTTGGTGATGTATACACAGACTATCCAGAAGTTCCGGCGTTATGAGAACTCCGCCTAAAGCGTTTTTCAATCCACCTCCCACTGTCGTAAAAAAACAACTGGTTGTCGCTATTTGACTGGACGTTGCGATGAATTCCGTTGTAGTCTTGGCGTAATCAGGTTTTTGGTATTGTTGTAATTTAGATGACTACTATGGAGAACGGCTCATGCACGTTTCGAAGATAACTACTGAAGCAAAAAGCTGCTCACGAACGCCGATTGCGGCTGGAGTGGTGCTCGCGCTGGCAAGCCCGGCGTTATTGGCCCAAGAAGACAATTTTGCGATCGAAGAAGTAGTTGTGACCGCGCAGAAGCGAGCGGAGAATTTACAAGACGTTCCTATCAGCATTCAGGCTCTCGGTAGTCAGGCGATCGAAGAGCTGAACCTGACTAATTTCAAAGACTATGTGCAGATGCTACCCAGCGTAGCGATGACGCCAACGCTTGGTGCCGGATCGAGCTTCAATTTAGTTTACATGCGCGGCATTGCAACGGCAGGTGATGGACAGGCAACCACATCGTTACCGAGTGTTGGCATGTACCTTGACGAACTGTCAATGACGACGATTCAGGGCAACATCGATGTTCATATGTACGATATCGCTCGCGTCGAAGCACTTGCTGGCCCGCAAGGCACCTTGTACGGCGCAAGTTCACAGGCAGGCACAATCCGCGTCATTACCAATAAACCTGAACTCGGCGAATTTTCATCCAGTGTCAGCCTCGGCATCAATAGCGTTGAAGACGGCGGCACTGGTAACACGATCGAGGGCTTTATTAACGCGCCAATCGGTGATAAGGCTGCAATCCGGATTGTCGGCTGGAAACGTGACGATGCAGGCTGGATTGATAATGTTCAGGGCACCAGAAATTTTCGCGGCGTCGAGAATCCATTTGCATGTGCAGCAGCGGGCGTTCCATGTAGTGCCGACGACGTAATATTGGATAACTCCGACAAAGCGAAGAGGGACTACAACACGCTGGACACGATTGGTGCGCGCGCTGCCTTGCGTATCGATTTGAATGACAACTGGACCGTGACGCCGACAATTATGGCGCAACAGTCTGAGTCTAAAGGTGCTTGGGGCGACGACCTTAGCGACTTCGTGCCGGGGGACTACGCAGTTACGCATTTTAAGGACGAATTTTTCGATGACAAGTGGTCCATGCTCGGACTAACGATTGAAGGTAGTATTGGTAACTTCGATATTGTTTACGCTGGCTCTTATCTTGATCGAGAAGTTGAGGGATCGACCGACTACTCAGATTACTCTTATTGGTATGACGAAGCCTTAACTACCGGCTACTACTCCGACCTGCATTTTTCCGATACCGGTGCAAGATCTATTCCGAATTACTTCGTTCCAGCCTATTTTGATGCTGCTGATGTCGGTACGCGTGTGATGTCCGGTGCGGCTTTTACGAACGACGATAGATATTCGAAGACAAACCATGAACTACGGATCAGCACAGATCCGACTAAGCGAGTTCGAGCTTTGGTTGGCGCTTTTGTACAAAAACAATATCACGACTTTGAACAACATTGGGAAGTCGAGGGTGGTGTTGCCACAATCAACGAGTTGAATGGCGGCGGGGACCCTCGCTTTGCCGACACGGTTTATCTAAACAGTATGGACCGGACTGACCGAGATACCGCCTTTTTTGGTAGCGTGAGTTTCGATATTACTGACGCTCTTGAGCTTACAGTCGGAACTCGATTCTTCGAACCAGAAGTTCACGTGAAGGGCTTCTTCGGATTTCCAACAGGACTTCAAGGAATATGGGGAACAGACGGCGAGACTCAGTGCGATATCGTCGAAGGTGACGACGGTTGGACACCTTCGTTCAACGGCCAAGCCGATTACAAGAACAAGCCATGCTTGAACGTAGATAAGACTCAGTCCGAAAGCGACAACGTATCGCGTCTAAATCTCTCGTGGAACGTCTTTGACGACACTATGTTGTATTTCACATGGTCGGAGGGTTACCGACCGGGCGGAGTGCAACGTCGTCCGACATTAGGCGAGTACGAGTCTGACTTCCTGACCAATATTGAGTTCGGTTGGAAGACCCAGTGGGCAGATAATCGATTCCAGCTCAATGGTGCTGTATTTACCCAAGACTGGGATGACATTCAAATATCCCTTACTGGAGAAAATGCTGTTACTCAGGTAAACAACGGGCCAACCGCGTCAGTTGACGGGCTTGAAGTTGATATGATTTGGCTTCCTACGGAGAGGCTAAGAATCTCGGCATCTGCAGCGTTTTATGATTCCCAGTTGGAAGATGATTACTGTTGCGATGGCGGCGGTAATAATTTAGCTACCAGAGGTACGCGTCTGCCAGTTACGGCGGAAGAGAAGGGCAATATAGTTGCTCGATATCATTTCCCGGTTGGGGGTATGGATGCTTACAT
>QIGP01000063.1 GCA_003228965.1 Gammaproteobacteria bacterium | reverse complement strand
TTTTTCCACGTCGGGGATAATTGGCGACTGACTCGCCATGGTCACACGACACAAGATGGGTAGCGAGTCGCCGAACATGCTCTCTTCCAATTTAAGCGCGTCTTCTTTAACTCGCACTAGCTGCGGGAAGCCCTGACTCAATACGCCAAAAGCTCGAGTACTCAAAGCGTCGGTAAGACAGCGAAACAATACGACCCGTGAACGTCTTGTGGTCGGCGGTGGGATGTCGTCGCCGCACATGCCTTCGAAAGAAATGACAGGAATCAGCGAACCTTCCCACTCCATCGAACCTAAAAACCAGGGCACGCTGCCAGCATTATTTTCAAGAGCGTTGAGGCTGGCGACTTCCATAATGTTTGATCGTGGAATGAGCAGCAGCCTGTCTACTAGCGGTATTAGCAGACTGTGTATTTCGGTAGTCTCTTCGGTCATCCGTGGCGGTCCTGTTTACGCTGCTTGATAGCGCGGGCTAACAGCGGTTGAATCACATCGAGTAGCTGATTTTCCTGATAGGGCTTGCCCAGGTACTTGTCTACGCCTAGCTCAAACGCACGGGCGCGGTGCTTCTCACCGACCCGCGACGTGATCATGCAAATGGGTACGTGCTGCAAAGCATCGGTATTGCGTATGTGGGACGCTACTTCGTAGCCGTCCATACGCGGCATTTCAATATCGAGAAGCACACAATCGGGCACTTGCTCCTGCATGACTGCAACGGCGTCGACGCCGTCTTTGGCTAACAGCACTTTCATGCTATTGCGTTCGAGCAGTCGTTGCGTCACGCGCCGCACGGTAATCGAGTCGTCAACTACGAGCACTACCGGCCGCAAGTCTTTATTGGATTCAGCCACTACAAAATCTTCGTTGTCGCGGGTGTCGGTACTGTTTCGAATCAGTGATGCAACATCAAGAATCACGACAATGCTGCCGTCCCCGAGAATGGTAGCGCCAGCCACGCCTGAAATACTCGCTACCATGGGTCCTGCGGACTTCACAACCACTTCGCGACTGCCCATCAACTCGTCAACCAAAAAAGCACACGACTGATCGCCTGCGCGAATCATAATTAACGGGATGGTCACCCCTTGCAAACTTTCAGCGCTAAACTCTGCGCCACCAAGATAAGGGGCCAGCTTGCGTACGCTGTAGTCCACCCCTTCGTGGGTATATTCAATATTAGCTTCAAGACAGTTAAGTACGTCGCTACTGGCTGCGCGCACAACGCCCTGAACCGCAGGCAGCGGAATGGCAAAGCGCTCTGAGCCACAGCGTACAAGCAGCGCCTGACTCACGGCCAAAGTCAGCGGTAGCCGAATTGTAATAACCGTTCGTTGTCCAAACTCCGACTCGAGTTGAATAGAGCCACCCAATTCTTTCACTTCGCTTGCCACGACATCCATGCCGACGCCGCGCCCGGCAATTTGGGTCACTGTACTTGCCGTACTAAATCCGTGAGCAAAAATAAGGTCGAACGCGGCGCGATCGTCCAGTGTTTTGTCTTCGCCGACAAGACCAAGCTTGCGCCCTTTTGCCACAATGGCCTCGGCGTCTAATCCGCGACCATCGTCTATGACGCGAATGACCATTTCGGCACCTTCGCGAGTTAAATCAATGGTGACGGTACCGCGCTCGGGCTTACCCGCCGCCGCTCGCTCGCTACCCACTTCAATGCCGTGAATAACGGCGTTGCGCAGCATGTGCTCAAACGGGGGCAACATGCGCTGCAATACTTGTCGGTCGAGCTCGCCGGAAGCACCCGTAACCACTAACGCTGCTTGATTCTTTTGCTCGGCAGCGGCCTGACGCACAATGCGCTCAAAACGAGGAACGTAGTGCGAAAACGGCAACATGCGAGAGCGTATGAGCGCGTCTTGCAGCTCGCCAGTTACCCGGGCCTGCTGTACAAGCAAAGACTCTGATTCACGAGTAATGTCGGTCATTAAATCTTGCAAGCTAGCCAAATCACTAACCGACTCAGCCAACGCACGGGACAGTTGTTGCAAGCCCGAATAACGATCGAGTTCCAATGGATCGAACTCTTCATCACGAGTAGTTTGATCCTGATGACGGTGGAGTATTTGCGCTTCGGTCTCGATTTCAAGTTTGCGCAATTGCTCACGCAACCTCAACACGGTTTGCTGGTGCTCGGTCAGGTTAAAGGCAATGGAACCAACCTGCTCTTCCAATCGCGCGTGAAAAATACTGACTTCGCCGGCGTTATTGAGCATTTCATCTAACAAGCATGCGTCAATACGAGCCTTGTCCTGAGATTTACTTTCTTCAACCACAGTCGCGGATAAACCCAGCACAGCCTCACCCGTATCCACCTCTGTAGAATCGGTCACTTCGGCTGAAGTCGGAGCCATGCTTTCCGGGGCTGCGTCCTCTTGCGAAAACAACTCATCGGCGTCGGCGCTTGCAAACACGTCATCGAGATTTTGCTCTGGCACATCGTCAACGACGTGCCCGGTTTCAGGCACAGGATCGCTCGAACTATCGTCGAGGAAGAGAGCATCGTTAGCTGGCGCTTCAGGCTCCGCCGCAGGCACCGGCTGGTCTT
>QIGP01000128.1 GCA_003228965.1 Gammaproteobacteria bacterium | reverse complement strand
GCCTGTACAACGTGCTGGAACGACTGTTGAAACACGTCGCGATCTATCGCACCGTTGAGCGTAAACGCAATTGCCATGTTGTAGAGCGGGTCGTCCTGCTGCAAACGCTGGCCCGTCCAGATAAGCAACTGGCTTCGGGTCAGAGGCCGCGTGATACAGCTCTGCGAAAGAAACTTAAGCGCCAAGGTGCCCGCCCTCATTCATGCGCCCTTCCAGATAAATCATTAGCTGGTTCAGGGTACGAAAGTTATCCAGTATGAAGTCCTCTGGTGGAATCACTAGGTTGAAGCTCTCGTCAATGAAACCAATTAGTCGTAGCATTCCAAGCGAATCAACCATACCGTCGGCCAGTAGATTCTCTTCTGACTCAACCGGCTCGTCGCCTTCGAGCAGTTCTTCACATATAAACTGGTGAATTCTGGCTTTCATGTCCACGGTATTCTTCCTTTTAACGACTTGGTAAGCCGGCGTTAGTGTTCGTTTAACCTGAATTGTTTACCAGGGTTTGCGCGTCTACTTGAAGCACACGTCTGTCGATTTTTCCGGTCGCCCCCCGCGGAAATTCACGGCGCACCAGCAGTTGCGAGGGCACTGCGTACCAAGGCAACGCTTTTTTCAGGTCGCGCATGAGTGAAGAATCGTTATCCATTCGCGCTTTGAGCGTCACTTCTGCCCTTATCTCGCGTACGCCTTCACCGGTTTCAACCACGTAGCTCGCGCCCTCTTCAACAGCATCTATCGCCGCTAGAGCCAACTCAATCTCGTCAAGTTCTACCCGATACCCACGAACTTTCACCTGCCGGTCCTTGCGCCCAACAAACTGCATAATGTGCTCGACACCCACAACGACAAGGTCGCCGGTCCGGTAATACACGTTCGACGGTTCTGCTGGTGAGCGGTATAACGAACTCTCGGTAAGCTCTTCGCGTCGCCAGTAACCTTGCATCATCGAGCCTGAGCAAACCAATAGTTCACCCATCAAGCCCTGATCGACCGGCTCGTCATTCTCGTCAACAATCAAGGCATGTGCATGATCGGCTATGGGACCAATTGGCACGCTCTGTGTGTCGTCGCCAAGCTCAACTACAGTGAAGTGAGAAACGCCGTTAACTTCCGCCGGACCGTAAATATTATCGAATTTGACGTTCGGCAATGCGCTCATCAGGGAGCGCAGGTGGACCGGTGGAAAAGGCTCTCCACCAAAAATAGCGTAACGTAGATGACTAAAGTCACGTTGCTCCAGAGCACCTCGCAAGAGCAGCTGTATCAGCGCAAAAGGAACCGTGTAGAGCACAGTTATTTTGCTATCGGCAATTAGCTGCGAATAGCTGGCAGGTAACTTCGTGTAGTCCTCTGGAACTATGACCGTTGTGGCACCTACTATGACCGACGAAAAATAGTCCATGATTGACAGGTCAAAATGTAGTGGGGCATGGTTACTCAATCGGTCGCTGCTCGTAAACGCGTATTCAGCGGCTGCCCATTGACTGAAGCACAAGCCACTACGATGGGTATGCATAATGCCTTTTGGAGACCCGGTCGATCCTGACGTGTAGATAATGTAAGCCAGATCATCCTGGTCAATGCCCACAGCAGGACAGTCATTCGACCGTTCACCAATCAGTGACCAGCCAATAGAACGCCAGTCGGGAGAAATTTGCTCTTTAATTCCAATTACAAACTTCACGGGAGTTTGAGTGATAGCGAGTTGTTTCAAGCCACGTCGTTGTTGCCCTGAAGAAATAATGCAACGAATATCACAGTCTCGAAGAAGACCACTAATGCGCTCCACCGGTGCCGACGGATCAAGTGGCACGTAGGCTGCTCCGGCTTTCATTATGCCAAACAAAGCCGCAGGCGTTTCTATCGACTTGGGCATGTATATTCCCACCCTGTCGCCTTTCTTGATACCGAGATCTATCAACTGACAGGCCAGCTGATTGGTACGGGTTGCAAGCTCAAGGTAGCTCAGAGAATGATCGAGATACTCGAACGACGGGTGATGCGGAGTACGTTCTGCCACAGCATCCACGTAGTCGTGAATTAGGCTTGGCGCTGAATGAACAGAAGTTGTACCTGCGTCCGACATTAGAGTCACAAACCCAACATTCGCGCGACGATGTTTCGCTGAATGTCAGAAGTCCCGGCATAAATAACACCGCCAACCGAGTCTCTTAAATTACGCTCAATGCCCGATTCACTCACATAGCCATGCGCTCCGTGCACTCGAATAGCGTCGAGACTTGACTCAACAAAGCATTCACCAAGATGTAACTTCAACATCGCCGCTTCTGCCATTGCCGATTTACCCGATTGTTTTAACCAGGCCGTGTGATAGAGCAGTAAACGCGATGTCTCCAGGCGCAATTTCATATCCACAATGCGATTGGCCACCGATTGATACTTGGCTATAGGTTTACCGAACTGTTCTCGCTTGCGTACGTAACTGATGCACTCTTCCAGTTGTCGTTGCATGGCGCCAACCTGGCTTGCCAAAATAGAGCAGCGCTCCCACTCCAGAAAGCTGGTCGACAAAGACATGCCGGCGCCTTCGGGGCCCAGTCGGTGAGACT
>QIGP01000003.1 GCA_003228965.1 Gammaproteobacteria bacterium | reverse complement strand
TCAATCATAACAAAATCAAGAGGATTTTTTAGTTCTATTGCTGAAAAATATTCATTCCGTCAGATACTTACACGTTTATGGACAGGCACTAGTTACTTGAGTACCAGTCGACGCCGTTGGAATCGGGCGTGCGTGATACCAGGTTTCGCCTGCGCAGATAGTTGAAGTGGGCTACGGATTCTCCTACGGCCATAACGAGGTTGCCGTCGTTGACGGTGGAGCGGAAAAGAATATCGAATACGTCAATGACTCGCTGTGGCTCACGACACCGTTGAACAAGCTGCTCTAACAACGCCTCATGGTGGTCGATTAACTGGTTCAGGCGTTTTATTACGCCATAAAAAGGAAGCCCGTGAGAGGGTAGGATTAGCGCGTCTTCTGGAATGCGATGCCGTAATTGGCGGCACGAGTTAAGCCAGTCTTCGAGCGGATCGGATTCTGGTTCTGTCGGCCAGACGGCGACAATCGACGATATGCGCGGTAATACCTGGTCGCCACTAATTAACGTATTGGTGGCTTCATTGTACAGGCATGCATGTTCTGGCGAGTGGCCGTTGCCAACAATGACTTTCCAGTCGTGGCCAGCCAGTTCCAGCAGATCGCCATCTTGCATACGGCGAAAAGAAGGTGGAAGCGGAGAAACGGCGCGACCAAAGCCACCGAATTTTTCGGCGTAACCATCCAGCTGTGCAGGAGTCATGCCGGCCGCGTGATAAAAATCCAATGCGTCTTTTGGAACGTCCATGCCGCTGTCAAAACACAGCGTGCGGCACAGAAGATATTCGCTACGAGTCATGTATAACGGACAGTCGTGTTCCCTTGTAAGCCAGCCCGCCAGTCCGCAGTGATCGGGATGCAGGTGGGTTGCGACTACTTTGTTAACCGTCTTGCCGTTAGCCTCGGTTGACAGAATTTTACTCCAAACTTCCCTGGAGTTGCGCATGTTCATGCCCGTGTCGACCACAACGCATTCGTGCTTGTTGCTAATCAACCAGACGTTAATATGGTCGAGCGCCATCGGCAGGGGCTGTCTTATCCACAGCACGCCCTCGTGAATTTCATTGGAGCCGCCCGCGTTTGGAGGTTTCTCGAAAGGGTAACGAAGGGACTGGGAGGTCATGAGAATCCGGTAAGACAGTGGGCCGGATAGTGTCAACGCTGCGCCGGCTTAATTCAAGTTCAAGGGTCACAAACAGGTGGTTCAGAGCGGTCGATTCTATCCCCGAGCTTCCTGGAAGCAAGTTAAGCGCAAACCTGCTGTCACTGTCGCCTACAAGTGGGTAGACTTTGGAGACTTAAATTGGGAGGCCCAACATGCCTAAGGCCTATGTTCATCCGTTATCCCCGCCTTCAAACAAAGTTTTGTTTGGTCTCCATGCGTTGGATCCGGATTACGAGAGAGTTCAAATCGATCTTGCCAGGGGAGAGCAGGGGGAAGAGCCTTTTAAAGCTCTGAATCCGTTTGGCAAGGTTCCTGTGCTCGACGATGAAGGATTTATTCTTTCCGAAAGCGGAGCCATTCTTACCTATTAGAGAATCTTTATATGACACCTGAACTCATTAGATGTGCGAACGACCAGGCCATGTACGACACTTTGCTCAAGAATCGCGACGTAATTAAAGCTAACGAATTCATCAATAAGCGCCAGGAAGACGGGCCATCGGGAACACGTCGTCGCTTGCTTGGCACATCCGTGCGCCTTAGTCGTCGTATGGCGCCCGATGTGCATCGTATGGCCGACGGGTGCATTGAAATGCTCGACATGAAAATTCCCCACGAGCTATACGTATATTCCAGTCCTCAATTTAACGCCGCCTGCTTCAAGCCAGAGAACGATCAGCTTTTCGTGATTTTTTCGTCCAGCCTTTTGGAAGCGTTCACCGGGAGCGAGTTACGTTTTGTCATTGGCCACGAGTTTGGTCATCACGTGTATCGCCATCACGACATTCCTATTGGCTACCTTCTGAACGGTCAAGCCAAGCCTGACGCGAAATTGGCCCTCGATTTGTTTGCATGGTCACGTTATGCCGAAATATCTGCAGATCGTGCGGGAGCGCACTGTGCAAAAGATTTAAATGGAGTCGCCAAGGCGCTGTTTAAACTTGCCTCCGGCCTGACATCGAAAATTATAGAATTCAATTTTGACGACTTTCTCAAACAGGTCGACGAAATGAAAATTGAGGACACGGCAGCTGGAAACAACGCCTCCCAGGAAGATTGGTTCTCGACGCACCCATTTAGCCCAATGCGTGTGAAGGCGCTCAAGTATTTTCACGAATCTGAACTCGCCATGTCAGGCGGCATGTCCAGGGACGATCTTGAGATCTCGGTTCAGGGGGTGATGAGCCTTATGGAGCCCAGCTACATCGAAGGACGCACGGACACGGCCGAAGCCATGCGACGCCTGCTGTTGGCTGGCGCTATCGCCGTTGCCGATGCAACGGACGGGATTTCCGAAAAGGAAGTGGAAGTCTTCGAGAAATTTTTTGGACGCGACTCGTTTAGCGACAAATTTAGCGTTGAAAAAATCAAAGAAGAGCTTGCCAATCGAATTGACGTAGTCAAGCAAGTCGCCAGCGTCACT
>QIGP01000230.1 GCA_003228965.1 Gammaproteobacteria bacterium | reverse complement strand
TCGTCATTGCGAACTCGCGAAGCGGGTGTGGCAATCTCCATCAGGTTGCAGTGGCTTCAATTAGTTGAGCCACGGTAACCGGACGGAGATTGCCGCGCCCTTCGGGCTCAATGACGAAGTGTACGGGCTCAATGACGCAGCTCTTTAGGGCACGCAATGACGAGAAGCGCCATTCATGCCCGTTCTATTTTTTTAGCAGGCTAACCAGAAGTCGCTTCGTGACCCATTCTTTGACAGATTGCGGCCGGTCGAGACCAAGCTTGGCTAACAGGACATCTTGTTCCGTCCCGCCACCGCGCAGCAAACCCTGAAACAACTGTCCCGCCGTCTTGACAGGATGACGTGTGGCGGCCGCTAATTTTTTCAATGCACCGCCAAGAACTATTTCGCCGTCGCTTAAATCGGTGCCCAGAGGAAACGGAGGTAGCACAGTCTTGCGATAGTTGTTAACGAGCGCCTGCACTCTCTGTGGCGTGTTTTGCTGATACTCGCTCGGCACTTGAAAGTCCGCCGGCAGTTTACTAACGCTCTTTGCCTGCTCTAGTAGCTCGGCCTGAAAACGACTATCGGCAATATTGATGAGCATGGCTGCGCATTCTGCGTCGCTGCGACCGCGTAGGTCGGCGCACCCGTATTCGGTAACAACCACGTCGCGCAGGTGTCGAGGGATGGTGCAATTGGCGTAATTGAGAACAATGTTAGAACGCACACCGTTTGATGCCGCGTAAGTTGAACGCAATTTAATAATTGAACGGGAATCGTCAAGTGCGTGCGCCATGGCAACAAAATTGTATTGGCCGCCAACGCCGCTGACAACGCGATTGTCGCCCAGACCATCCGACACTACGGCACCGTTGAGAGTCACCATGAGGCACGTATTAATAAAACGGGCATGTCGTCGCTGCAAGCGGTCGAGCGCCTCGCCGCGATAAAGTTGGTTGATGCGATCGACGCCGGTCATTTTAAGTAGCTGTCGCTCGTCCTCGGTCAGTTCACGCAGTGCCTGGTAAAACGCCTGATCACCCAGATAGAAACCGCCGTGCAAAACGCTAGCATCGCGCAAGCGGCTGCCCAGACACTGTTTTTCAATATACAGCCTTGCAGCTTCCCTGTGCGCTGGCAATGCAAGAGTGGAGTCGTCACGCGTCACGGTATCGCGCTCAATGCGCACGTCACCATGCAGGACTCCAATGCGTTGCAAATAGAGTGCACCGCGTGGAGTAAGCGGGTATTCAAAAGCACCATTTTGTTCGAGCCGGTCCAGCATTGCGATGTTCACTTGCTCAGTAATTTCACCGCTGTTTATAAGCATTTGTACGTGCACGTCGTCGTAGACCCGACGACTCAAAACACCCAGCTTGAACAAGTGCAAAAACCCGTCGACAAACATTTCAGTCGCGCCGTAAAGGCCAGCGGTAAAGCGCCCTTTGTCGCCAACGCGCGTTTGTACTTCGAGACTCTGAGGTGAACTGATGGCGTCCAGCAAATTTCGGTAAGTCTGATTATCCGTTTGTCGAACCCCAAGAGCATTTGCGACCGCGTCGCCTAACGAACCAATACCCACCTGCAGTGTACCGTCGTCACGCACTAGCGCGCTTGCATGTAAACCAATCAAGTGGTCGGTCACACTTACAGAAGCTTTGGGTACACCAAACAAGGTGTAGGAGTGATCGGGCTCATAGAGCGCGTCGAAAAACGTCTCCGGTACGTCGGCGTCTCCGTAAAGATAGGGAAGCTGTTCGTTCACTTCCCCTATCGCAATGACAGCTCGGTTTGAGACACGCATTTTCGGAATGAGCTCAAGTGTTACGTCGGGATTACACGACAAGCTCACTCGCCCTGCTTTGTGGCCAACTCCAGGGCTGACCATTTGCACAACAACGTTCACTCCGCGGCTCAGCATGTCGCGCGCCACGTGCGTGTAGTTGGTGCTAATGTAATCCTGCTGGGCCTGAACGTTGCGCAGAAATTTTCCAGGCGACATAAAAAACTCGTGCACCGTTACGTTTTCAGGAAGCTGGCCCCTGGAACGCGCCACGGCGTAGTCAAGGTCGGGGTAGCCGCTGAACCACCGCTCGATAAGTGGCTGCATAAAGCGTTTCTCAAGCTCCTGTATTGGCCTCGGCACTTCAAGTGTAAGCGCAGTAAAAATCACCAATTCAAGATCCGGGTTCGTCAGCGCACGTTGATAGAGTGCGTTAAGCAATAGATTAGCTTTACCGAGACCCAGTGGTGTGCCGATAACCAGGCGCTGCCCTACTGTTTCGATAATGTGGTCAACTACGTGTTCAACGTGTGTGTACTTTTGGGTCACGCTTGTCCTTCCAGGCTACGGCCATGAGGCCTAAATCAATACCCGAAGTTTGGCAGCTTATGGTCAAACATACATCGACGGTTAGCAAATCGTTTGCATTTGGGAGAGTCTGGAGGCTCAAGGGCACCTCTGACTAACCGTGCCCGAACCCATTTGTAAACGCATTCTCACAACATCCGCTTTCGCGCCGTCACACAAAATTCACGTATTTGTCAGCACTAGGAGCCTGTCGGATTTAGGTGATCGTCGCGAGGGAAAGCCATTTTGAGTCAGGTTTTTCGATTAAATGAGGCGAATATTGAATATATT
>QIGP01000157.1 GCA_003228965.1 Gammaproteobacteria bacterium | reverse complement strand
TGGCCGCGCCATAGTGAGCGAAAAACCATCAAGCGGTGTGTACTGCAGTCTGTCAAATTGCCCACTTTCTTTTCAACCTTGTATGTCCTTCCTAAGTACGCAGTGCCAGCGCACTCATGAATAATGCAGGCTAGAAGCTCCGTACTAGCGATTGCGTTGCTGGCGGGATTTTTCACCCAGCTTCTTGAGCTTTCGATCCAATCCTCGCAGACGTTTTTCAAGCGGTGAACTTGACGTGTCATCGATAGAGGGACCACTGTTACCGTCCCCATTGCGAGCACTTTTTTTGGCCGAGATGTCGAACTCATCGTCGTCTTCGCCTTCATCAGAACCACTGTCGACGCGTTCGCGCGACTTTGCCAGCGCGCGCTCTCGCAATACAGGCTTGAGGAAATCACCAGCAAGCTCATTGGAAAATTCTTCTGCAACGCTTTCGGCATGTTCACGCGTGAACTGACTAATCTCTTCCAAAAATCCGTAAACCAGAAAACGATCCATAAAAATATTGATTCGACGCGGAATACCATCGGTAAAGTCCAACACCACATCGTAGACGTCGTTGTCGATTGTTGGATTACCGTCCCAACCAACGGCTAACAGCCTGAACCCGATGTAGCGCTTAAGCTCGGCACGCGTAAGGTGTGCCATGTGATAAGAAGCCACGGTGCGCTGTCGCAGAGGCTCCATTTCGGTTAGCAAAAGTGTCTCGCGAAAATCGCTCTGCCCGACCAGAAAAATCTGCATCAGGGCACGTCCGTTACTTTCAAGATTGGACAGTATCCGTAGCTCTTCCAAAGCATCAGGCGTCAGCGTCTGAGCCTCATCGACAATTAATAGCACGCCTTTCAGGTATTCGCGTGCTCGACGCAACGATAGCTCAAGGTCGCGGATGAGAGCTGTTTTACTTTTGCCCTCGTAGGGCTGTTTTAGCGCAGCCGCAACCATCGGGATAATTTCCTGTTTCGTCAGGTTAGCGGCAGCAACTCTCGCAGTTGCTATCTCCTGAGTCTTAAGGTCTTCAAGCAGTGCTTGAATGAGTAGTGTCTTACCTGTGCCAATGTCACCCGTAATCACGACAAAACCTTCGGCCTGTTCCAATCCGTAGTGTAGATAGGACAACGCCCGCTTGTGGCTGTCACTGCGGAAAAGAAACCGTAGGTCCGGCGTTAAAGCAAAAGGCTTACCTGAAAAATTGTAGAAATCTGTATACACTGCCCTTCCTAGAACCTGCGTCCGAATCCAATTAGAAGAGAGTTCTCTTGATACTCAGAAAGCTCTTGAGGCGCTCTCCGCGAGTTACGCGAAACCAAAACAGTAACGTAGCTGCTACCAAATATTTCCCTTCGCGCCTGCGCCCTAAATCGCAAATCTTCGGGCTTGCTTACGTTATCGCGCGAGTCCAACTTTTGGTAGGTCGCACTAGTACTAAATGTGGTCACATTGTTGTAATCCCAATCCCACACGAACTGTGCGCCCTGAACATTTTCGCGCGCACCGTCCAGTGCAGTTCTAATATATGAACGATCTTCATAGTAGAGCGCTAACCTCAAAGAACTCTTGCCGGAGGTCAGTGTGTTGCCGAAATTAAAACGTCGGCGAATGTAAAGCTCAGGGTCACGTCGAGATTGGTCGAAGCCGTTGACGTCAAACTGGTTGTCAATACCTCCAGCCAAACCAAGAAGTTCGCGCGCATTGGAAAAATCGAGCTGCTGGGCACCAATGGTAGTTGCTTCTTCGGAATACGAAACCGATGTCTCAAGAGCGCGCGACGTCCGGGTAAAATCCACGCTGAATGAATCGCCAAAAAACTGTTCGCCAAAGCGAACGTCAAACTCAATATTGTTGCCGATCCCGCCGCGAAAACCAACGTTCCAGAAAGTGCCTTCGGCAACACGCGAGCCAGGGAGCGAGCCGAAATCGTTAATGTCTTCACCCCCTGAAACCACAAATTCTGTACGTGGCCCAATACGCAAACCAATTTCGCCGTTAATGCGCGCCAGTTCGATTTCCTGTCCTACGTCGTAGTCGATGAGTTTGGAGGTGTAGCCAAAAGACCAGTTAAAGAGGCCACCACCGCCGTCATTTGTTAACGACGCAAAGTAGTCACGCTGTTTGCTGTCATTCAGCGAAGCATCATCGTACTCGATAATACCAGCAGAGACGCCAGCACGGAGCAACGTTGCCGGGCCTAAACGGCGCGCCAGGTAGGGTGACGCATTGACGGTTAACGTTTCAGCCGAGTTACCACTTGTGCTAATCGAGCTGTTCCCTGACGCCAGCAATGGATTAATTACCGTTTGGCTGATACTTGCGTCAGCTTCAAATTGAATAAAATTTGGAATGACATCAGCCTGCAGTGTCGACTGCAGATAGTTGTACACTTCGTTGCGGCGGTCTTCTCGAGCGTATAACAAACCTTGTAAACGGTAGTTAAAATCGATGTCGATCCGCTTGCCATCTCTGGACGCAAAAATTGACGGGCTTAGTTGCCAGACAACTTCGTCATCCCCACCACCGGAATCAAGGCCAATGTTATCGGAATAGGTCAAACCGGTAAAAAGATCGGCTGAGTAGTCCCATTCGTCTGCCACACTCGACGAGCAGGCAACGGCTGCAAGAAGCACAGG
>QIGP01000320.1 GCA_003228965.1 Gammaproteobacteria bacterium | reverse complement strand
CACCTTGCTGCGTTCGATCCGCGCCTTTTAGGTGCGGTGCTTAGCGGCGCAATCACCACAGGCGCGGCTGTTGAGCTTCATGCTTTTACTGACAGTCCTGAGGCGGTCGCGGTTACGCTAATTGACCACAATGTGGAGTACCGTTTGGTGGCGCGTCGGGTGCGCGTTCGCGCCGAACAGTATGTTCTAACGCCGGTGTACTGTTTTGTTCACAACGACATTGAAATAGATGTGTATGTATTCAGTGTGGATGGGCAGCGTCAGTCACCGTTAAGTCCGGTAGACGCAAAGCCAATGACCCGGGCCCCGCAACACGACGTACAAAACCTGCTCGAGCAGAACCGCTCGACGTCAGTGATCGAGGATTTCTTTTCCTAAAGGGTCATAGCCTGGAGTAGTAGGGGTCGCTTGACGAAATCGGGCTGCTCACGAATGAGCAACTCCGACTGCGTAAGCGCCGTTCGCATAGAGTGCGGCGCACTTACAGCGCAGGTCCGAAACTTGCGAGTTTAGCTGGCTTTTTTCTTGCCGTATTTCTTGCGGAATTTATCCACACGACCACCCGCATCGATCATTTTCTGCTTGCCGGTATAGAACGGGTGGCACTTGGAGCAGACTTCCACACTCAGGTCACCGCTCAACGTTGAGCTGGTTTTAAAAGTTTCACCGCAACTGCAGGTCACGTTGATTTCGTTGTACTCAGGATGGATATCGGCTTTCATGGCAATACTCTCTATCTAAGGGGTGACATCAGCCGGGTTTAACGCCGAATCCGATGCGCAGAATACGAAAGTCCCTGTAGGGTCTTCCGCCAATTTTCGAGCGGCGCAGGTTAACGCGAAAGCGTGGGCAATACAAGCTTGGCGAGGACCTGAGTGCCCACTTACGGGCAACAAGCAAAGCAGTGTACAGGACGGCGATAAGGGACTCGACAAATAGAGGCTGTTGTGGGTAGCTTGCGTCAATAATCCAAGGTGCAGATTAGAGGCTTCCACGCGCCTTCTAAGAAGTTTCTTTAACTTTGATAGCCTAGGTATCGGGTTTTTAACGCCTTTTATTTTTATCCACATTATCTGTGGATAACTCTGTGGAGAAAACGGTAAACCGGGCCCCTGGAAGCGCTATTTCCAGTACATACGTTAAATTGGCGAAAAAGTGCACAAAAAGTAATAAAGTTTTAAATATCATGTATTTACAGCGCACTTTAAAATCAGTTAGTCCACTAGATAGTGCAAATACCCCCTTTTGCAAGAAGCTCGAAAAAGAATGTGCATAAGTGTCGTATGTCAATAGTTTGATGCAATTATTTTAGGCATTTGTCGCCAATATGTAACATCTGATTATGGAAGGAAAACTTCCTGAAGATCGTTCAAAAACCGGCTGCCAAGTGCGGTTTTGGACCAGCCTCCATCGCTATTTATTTTCAGCAGCCCTCGTTCAACAGCCGCCGCAAAGCGAGCCTGGCTTTCACGACTTTTGAGCCAGGGAAAGGGCGCAAGCTCAGCGCCCGTCACCCCGGTGTTCAGGCGTAACCTGTTGAGCATGAATTCAAACACGCATTCTTGTTCGGACGAGTCTGTGGTGACCAGCGCCAGAGGATCTTGTAGGTATTGCGCCGGATGTTTCGGCTTTTGCGTGCGCCGCGTGCGTTTTGTCGCTTGCCCGGTTGAGGGTTCCACTGTCTTGTCGACCGTTTTACCAGCTGTGGCCAGTTTGGCGGCGTCGTCCTGCACGGTCACTTTTCCATGTGCACCAGCGCCGACGCCCAAATAGTCCCCGTATTTCCAGTAATTTAAATTGTGATTACCTTCGAAACCGGGTTTTGCGTAGGCGGACACCTCGTACTGGTTGAAGCCTGACTCACTCAGGGCGCTTTGGCAGTCGACTTGCATGTCGAAACACGTTTCGCCATCGGGTAGCGTGGGTGTTCTTACGGCAAATAAAGTGTTTGGCTCAATGGTGAGCTGATAGTGCGAAATGTGTGTGGGGCCTAGCGACACCGCAGTATTAATGTCACTTAACGACTCCGCTACGGATTGCTGTGGCAAGCCGTACATGAGGTCAATGTTGAGCTCGGCAATGTTTGCCTGGTGAATGGCTTCTACGGCCAGGTATGCATCGCTTACACTGTGAACACGCCCCAAGGCTGTGAGCTTGGCCTGTTCGAAGCTCTGTATACCAAGAGAAATGCGGGTGACACCGGCTGCCTGATAGCCCTTGAAGCTGCCATGTTCGATAGCCCCTGGGTTGGCTTCCAGGGTTATTTCGGCATCGCCAAGCACGCCCACCGACTGTTGGGCTGTTAGCAGAATTCGCTCAATGTGCTCCGGCTGAAACAGGCTTGGTGTACCACCACCAAAAAAAATGGACCCGAAGGGTTGCGGAGCGTAGAGCCCGGCCTGATGTTCAAGGTCGGCGCACACGGCGGCGACGTAGTCTGCGTAGGGTGGTGTATCGCGCACCGCGTGCGAATTGAAATCGCAGTACGGACACTTTTTTACGCACCAGGGCAGGTGTACGTATAGTCCTGGAGCAGGTTCCACAGTCTAGCCTGCATTATTCATGAGTTGATGGAATTTATCGCCGCTGTGGTGTGGGCAGTTGTGCTGATCGCCCGCCGGGACATAGCCGTAG
>QIGP01000295.1 GCA_003228965.1 Gammaproteobacteria bacterium | reverse complement strand
GACCTGTTGCTGTGTACGGGTCGAGCGCCACGTCGGTCATGACGCCGAGCTCTGGAAAGCGCTCCTTGATGGCTCTTACGCTTCGCTGCACCAAGCCTTCTGGGTTGTAAGCTTCTGTTGCTACTTCACTTTTCCCGTCTTCGCCTACGACCGGGAAGAGCATGATGGCCGGAATTTCAAGCTCCAGGGCCTGCTCGGCTGCCCACAACAATTCTTCGGGGCCACGCCTTGGTACTCCAGGCATGGTCGAAATGTCCTCAAGACCTGAATAGTCTGTGATAAAAAGCGGCCATATCAGGTCATCTGTATTGAGTTGGTGCTCACGAGCCAGGCGTCTTGAAAACGTGTGCTTGCGAAGACGCCTTTTTCGAGTGGTTGGAAATTGCTGGTGGGTCATAGTAGGCCTGCGAATGTGCCGATGGAAGAGCGTAGGCGATATGCGGCTTTTTAGAGCCAGGTACCTGATAGGACAAGAATTAATGTGTTTAGATGATACCCGAATTGCACTTTGCGTGTAATATCCCGGGTATGAGTACGGTCACTATTAATGAGAAGGCACGCCGCCAGCGTTATGACAAGCTGGTTGCGACGTTCAACGCCGATTTATTTCGGTATGCGTACTGGCTAAGTCGCGATCGACAGCTGGCTGAAGACGTGGTCCAGGACACCCTTTTGCGGGCCTGGAAGTCACTCGATCAGCTTCGAGAAGACGCGTCAGCCAAGCACTGGTTATTTACCATTGTACGCAGGGAACACGCACGCTTTTACGAACGCAAGCGACTTGAGTTGGTCGACATCGACACGCCGGGTCTGCACGACGAAAATTTGGCAACCAGTGGTTGGAACCACGACGTCGAAGCTGTACGCGACGCCATGGCTGAACTTCCGGTTGAGTATCGTGAACCGTTGGTTCTGCAAGTGAGTCTTGGCTACAGCGTCAAGGAAATTGCAGAACTCATGGAGCTCGGTGACGGCGCGGTGTTAACGCGTTTGTTCAGAGCACGCAAGAAATTGAAAAGTATTTTAGAAGAAAGCTACGCCAGTCAGTAGAACTGCGAGCATATTGAGAGAGCCATATGATTAACTGCACAACTTTTGCGCAACGCTTGGGATCCAATCCTGGCACCATCGACGAGTCGATGAGCGCCCACGCCAGCTCGTGTGCTTCGTGCTCTACATTACAGGTCGAACTGACTCAGTTCGATTCAACCCTGCGTGTAGCGTTCGACATCGAAGTGCCTGCTGGTCTTGGACAGTTGCCGGTTGAAGTCGCTCAGCTCGAGGCTACCGATAGCGTCGTGCCTTTGAAACGAGCCGACGCGCAACCATCATTCAGCATGAACAAACCCGTGTTTGCACTGGCAGCTACGTTACTGCTCGGTGTGGGTGTGTTTTTTGGTTCTCAGTTAAGCAAAATTTCTAATCCGTTACCTCAGGCTGTAATTGCTCACGTTGAGCACGAACCGAACTTGTTACAAGAGGATTGGTCTGTAGTACCAGCCTCACGGGTAAATGCTGTGCTAACAAGTGGTAACGTGTCGCTAAACGGCGACATTGGAACGGTACGACATGCGGGCCTATGCTCGTTTCGTGGAAATAAAGTTGTGCATGTCGTGGTCCAGTCTAGTAACGGACCCGTGACAGTGATGTTGCTGCCGAAAGAAAAAACTGAAGGCATCACGTCGTTTGACGAAGAAGGCTATCGCGGAGTGTTGATCCCCGTAGGCGAAGGCAGCATTGCTGTCATTGGCGACAACGAAAAATCAACCGACGAAGTGCGTAATAACTTTACAGACAAAGTGGCGTGGAGCATTTAAACACTTTGACTATTATTCTGCCCTTTGGGGGCTTTTGAAAATCTGGAGATACAAAATCATGGCGAACAAATTATTATTAAACCCTTTGGCTTTTGCTATTAGTGCTGCCGTTGCAGGTTCAGTACTTGCGGCTCCTGTCAGCAACGCAAGTCCATTTGGCATGAGCGCCATGGGCAGCGGCTACATGGTCGACATGGGCGAAGGCAAATGCGGCGAAGGTAAATGTGGCGGCGACAAAGCTGAAGGCGAAAAAGCTGAAGGTGAAGGCAAATGTGGCGAAGGTAAATGCGGCGGCGACAAAGCCGAAGGCGAACATAAAGACGCTGAAGGCAAATGTGGCGAAGGTAAATGCGGCGACGACAAAGCCGAAGGCGAACATAAAGACGCTGAAGGCAAATGTGGCGAAGGCAAATGCGGCGGCGACAAAGCCGAAGGCGAAAAAACTGAAGGTGAAGGCAAATGTGGCGAAGGCAAGTGCGGTGGCGCTTCCTAGGTAGACACTTGGCACCGCTGCCCTGCATTGGGTAGCATTGAGATCTGGAAGGGCTTGCGAGAAATCGCAGGCCCTTTTTGCATTGGGGCTAGTTTAGCGCAGCCTGTTTCATTTCAGGAGCACTTCAAACTTTCCTTGGTACTTTTGATATTGGCGTTGAAAAAGTATTTCAGGATTTACCATAAGTTATCATTTGCAGGAAGTATTCGCATTGCAACAGGTTCTTATAGTTACGTTTGCTTATCTGATAGTTAGAGGTTCTGTTGCTTCATTACTCTAGTGTTGTTAACACTCGTTTCGCTAACGGCAACAAGTTACGCCGACAACATTCCTGTGTTCG
>QIGP01000022.1 GCA_003228965.1 Gammaproteobacteria bacterium | reverse complement strand
ACCATTCAGTACCGCCGTTCTGGTCTGCAATAAGTAATGTGCGCCTTGACGTGACCATTGCATTTGTTGCTTCTTCACCATGCGTTTCGCTACCACTTCGTTGACCGTCGATTCAACGAACGCTGTGGTAATGGTTTCGCCGTAACGATACTTCTCACCGTAGTTGGGTATCAGATGTGCATTGTTGCGGATGTAGGTGATCATATCACCCAGGTGCCGGACTAGCTTGCGGCGCTTGCTGTAGCGAAGCGTGTCATCATCACACAGCCAATAGCAGTCGTCTAATCGATCAAGACATTGATCAACGTTACCGTGCCATAAAGACCATTTCGCACTTTTCAGTTTGTTCATTAATTTGGCGCCTGTATCAGGATCAGTATGGCGGACACCTTTGGCAAACTGTTTTAGTACAGTCAGTCTCATCGCAACATGAAACCAATCCAATAGGTGCTCGGCTTCCGGGTGCATCAAAAATTGTAGGCCTCGTACGTTGTCCGCACCGTCCGACAAAAAAGTGATCTGTTGATTTTCCTGCATTCCCCCGGTCTCTCAGTAACTTCATCAATCGTCGTTGAGGTTTGTCGTCCAGTGTCTGAACAAAGCCCAGTCGCTTGGGCACTTTAGTTTTAGAGAAAGACTTGGCAACAATGACCTCAAAGTTTGATCTCTTGTTATCACAGTCTCGGCCATAACCACCGTCGATGCCGACAGTGAGTGGCTTGCCAGGCTTCTGCAGTTTAGACCAGTCATTCTGGCAACCCGAGATAAATCTTGATTGGTCCTTTATTGTTTCGTCTTGACGTTGGGCGGTTTTATGCAGATGGCGTCGTACCGTTTCGGCATCGAGACACTCATGGATAGGCAGGACCTCTTTCAATAAATCGACCGTCAAACCGTACGACATCAGTGAGGCCCATTTAGTCTCGATATACTGCAATTCAGGGCTATTGTGCTCAGTAATCCAGTTATTCAACACACTAAAGGTTTTTGCCGCTGATGCCTCACATTGACAATGATAGAGCCGCTGATTGGATAGCGTATTGATACCAAACAGCGTCCGGATCAGTCGGGCAATTGCGTCCGTTACATCAGCTGTGGAACGCTTCCACTAATTGTTTATTTACCAACACTCGCGTAAACCGAGCGTTTTCATAGTGTTTGATCAACGGACGCAGAGTACCTATCTTGGCACTCTTCTTGGCGGTTATTACTTTGGCCAAAATATCGAACAGAGCCAACTGTTCATCGATCTTGTAATACCGCGCCCCGTCCTCTCGTTGGAGGCCGCTTCCGCCGTAACACCAGGGCGTTGGTTTAGCTGAATTTTCAATGTGTTCGATGCGGATATCGCACAGCCAGTGATCGATGAAGTTATAGGTGTAGGTGAACCGATCGCCGGCTTCGAAACCAAAATCCTCAAGAACTACCTGACGAGCATTGTGATTAAAACCCATGCCACCTTCGTACGATACTCCATAGTCCTCGCCATAGACCCCACGTTCGTTTTTTGCGGGCGGCCTGTTTGTTTGTGTTGTAGCGTTGGTCAGGCCCAACCCGATTGCGATTTTGGTACGGGTCACGCTGGCTGTCTTGCTACCGGTCGTGTACTCATTCGTCGTCTACCGGCAACTTAATTCTGACGAAGACGGGTAGGTGCCCTACAGGCTGGCGGCAAATCGGGGTTTCAATTTTTGCGCGTAGGTGCGGCTCATGCGAAGAGGGTTTCCATTTTTCAAATGGATATTGTAATCCCCGTTTTTATAGGGTTGAACTTTGACGACCAGGCTCCAGTTAACAAGCGTAGAGCGATGAATACGCACAAATTGCTCTGGATCGAGCTGCGCCTCAAACCGTTTCATCGTTGTCCTTATTACATGCGTGTCCCCGAGTGCGTGCAAGCACATGTAATCGCCCGCCGCATCAATCCACTCTACGTCGTTAACATCAATAAAAACAACACTAGTTCCTTCGCGAAGTTCAAGACGGGACGGGTACTGTCCCGCGGTATCTTCCAGCGCTTCGTCCAGAGTTAACTCTTTTCCCGAAAGCCTGCACACCAGGTCCAGTAGCTTTTGGCGCTCAACAGGTGCTTGTTTGACGTGCAGTGATTTCCTGAGGCGCTCTACAGCTTCTTCCAGGCGGTTTGCGTTGATGGGTTTTAGCAAATAGTCCAGCGCATGGGCCTCAAAGGCCTTTAGGGCAAACTGGTCGTAGGCTGTGACGAAAATAATTGCCGGCATATCCCGGCCGGCAAGCTGTCGTGCCACGTCAAATCCGTCCATGCCCGGCATTTGAATATCGAGAAACACCACGTCAGGAGATTGTTGGGCAACAGCCTCTATGGCTTCGTGGCCATTGCGACAGTTTCCGCAGATTTCAATATCCGGGTAGTCAGCCAACCTTAGCGTTAACCCTCTGCGGGCAAGCTCTTCGTCGTCAACCAGTAATGCGCGAATCATGTTCAACCGTTTGGTGAGGGAGGTGAATAGTAACTACAAGACCTTTCGGACTGTTCTCGGACAACTTTAGAGATTGTTCATCGGCGTAAAGCTCACGCAGGCGTTCGCGCGTATTAATGAGCCCGACACCGGTCGAGCTTACTGAATTAGTATGTTGGTGATTCAGCCCTGGCCCATTGTCGGCAATGGTGAG
>QIGP01000349.1 GCA_003228965.1 Gammaproteobacteria bacterium | reverse complement strand
CAATCTCTTAACGCTACGGCAGCGTAACCAATTGAGTTCGCGACAACCTGACGGAGATTGCCACACCCGCTGCGCGGGTTCGCAATGACGGAATTACGGTTGGGCTTTTTGGGTGGAGATTGCCACACTCGCTTTGCGGGTTCGAAATAACGGGGTTAAAGACTGATTTGTGAGGCAGCAGTGAATTTGAGTAAAAAAACGGAGGCCGAAGCCTCCGTTTTGGTCTTGCGTATAGCGTTGACTTAGTCTTCGAGCAAGAAGCTGCGCAGCTGGTCAGAACGACTTGGGTGGCGCAGCTTACGCAGCGCTTTGGCTTCAATTTGGCGAATACGCTCACGCGTCACGTCAAACTGCTTGCCCACTTCTTCGAGCGTGTGGTCGGTGTTCATGTCAATGCCGAAACGCATGCGCAGGACTTTCGCTTCGCGAGGTGTAAGACCTGCGAGTACGTCGTGCGTCGTTTCTTTAAGGCCTTCCGAAGTTGCCGACATAATGGGGCTGTCGACACCGGTGTCTTCGATGAAATCGCCAAGGTGCGAATCTTCGTCGTCGCCAATCGGTGTTTCCATCGAAATAGGCTCTTTGGCAATCTTGAGCACTTTACGTACTTTGTCTTCCGGCATTTCCATGCGTTCGGACAATTCTTCAGGTGTAGGTTCGCGACCCATTTCCTGGAGCATTTGACGCGAGATGCGGTTGAGCTTGTTAATGGTTTCGATCATGTGCACAGGAATACGAATGGTTCGCGCCTGGTCGGCAATCGAACGCGTAATGGCCTGACGAATCCACCACGTGGCGTAGGTTGAGAACTTGTAACCACGACGATATTCAAACTTGTCGACCGCTTTCATCAGGCCGATGTTGCCTTCCTGGATAAGGTCGAGGAACTGCAAACCACGGTTCGTGTATTTTTTCGCAATGGAGATAACAAGACGCAAGTTAGCCTCAACCATTTCTTTCTTGGCGCGACGTGCCTTGGCTCTACCAATCGACATTTGTCGGTTGATTTCTTTAATCTCGTTAATCGACATGCGCGACACTTCCTGAATGAGCACAAGCTTGCGCTGCGCCCGGAGAATGTCGGTTTTAAGTTTTGACAACACAGACGAGTGCTTACGTTTGGCGCGAATGTGTTTGTCAATCCACTCAAGGTTAGTTTCGTTAGCCGGGAAGCTGCTAATAAAGTCGCGGCGAGGCATGCCAGCCTGAGCGACGCAATAGCGCATGACCTGACGTTCGTGTGTACGAATTTCGGTGATGGCGTAGCGTACTTTCGAGGCCAACTGGTCCTGACATTTTGGTGAAAGTTTAAGGTGCATCAATTCGTCGACCAACTGATCGCGCAGTTTTTCGATTTTCGGATCGGCCCCTTCGCCTTCTTCAATCAGCGTTAAAATCTTGCCGTGGTAACGCTTTATTTTGCCGAAGCGGCTTTTCACTTCAACAGGATCCGGGCCGGTGTCTATAACTTCTTCGTCGTCATCATTTTTGGCAGATGCAAGACCACCTGGTGGAATGGGCACGTCGGGTGCATGTGGGTCGAGGAAGCCGGTCATGATGTCGGCCAGACGACCTTCGCCCTCTACTGTTTCCTGGTAAGCGTTCAGAAGCCAGTCGATGCTTGACGGAAAACGGCCCATCGCGCGACGTACCTGGTTAAGGCCGTCTTCAATACGCTTGGCAATTTCAATTTCGCCTTCACGAGTCAGTAGCTCCACAGTTCCCATTTCGCGCATGTACATACGCACGGGGTCGGTGGTGCGACCAAACTCGCTGTCGGCGGTTGCTAACGCAGCAGCGGTTTCAACCGCGGCATCGTCGTCGGTATTAACCGGGGTGTCGGACAGAACGATTGAATCGGCGTCGGGTGCTTTTTCGTGCACCGTAATACCCATGTCATTAATCATGTTGACGATTTCTTCAATTTGCTCTGGGTCGACAATGTCGTTAGGCAGGTGGTCATTAATTTGACTATAGGTCAGGTAACCCTGCTCTTTACCATTGGCAATGAGTTGTTTGATTTGCGACTGTTTATCAGCCGTCGCTTTGGTTGGTTCTGGTTGCATAGAGTGTTCTTTACCTCAATCTTCAAGTGCCCGAGTTAGTTTCGGCCAAGCCGATCATGATATAGGAATGGCCAATATTTGGCTACAAATTAGCCAAATTAACGGCTACGTTTCGTAAAGTTAACGATTGGCCAATAGTTCTTTAAGCTCTTGTTTTTCCTCGATACTTAACGACACCCTGTGAGACTTGGACAGAAGTTCGTCCAGTCTCATTGCAGGTTGCGCCTAGTGGGCGAGCCGATCGAGAATATCCACGAGTTCTTTGCCTGCTTCGTCAGGGCTATTGGCAAGACACTCCAGTGACGCAAGTCTGGAAAGGTGGCGGCCATTTTCGCGGTCGCGCCAGCGTTCGAGGAGTATGGCTGTATTGACCGATTTGTCTTCCTGGAGTTCCTCGAGGAGCTGCACCAGAAGTGGTATTCCGGGTAGCGGCACGTCTTCAAGGCTGCCAGGCCAGGTTAGCGTGGAGACCACGTCGGGGAAATGCACAATGAGCGAAATAGCCTTTCGTATCAGGCTGCCTTCGCGGTTCGATTCACCTACAGGGTCAGTTGGTTGTTCTTCAGGGCGTCGTGGTTTGTTTGAGCGGC
>QIGP01000310.1 GCA_003228965.1 Gammaproteobacteria bacterium | reverse complement strand
ATCTTACCGTGCGTGGTGGCGCAGGATTATTTGGTGGCGGTACGCCGCTCATCATTCTGTCCAACAGCTACTCAGGTGACGGCGTCAGTCGTACATTCGCTTCTTTCCTGGCACCGTTTTTTGGTCCACCCGTTTCTGACTCTATCGCCGCGGCGGCTCTTGCACTTCCTGACCCCACAACGGCAGCCACTAACTTCCAGCAGTACATTGGTGTGAACGGCGACGCCGACACAGATGCGCTCGATCCCGGCTTTGAAATATTGCGCAGCTGGAAATACAGCCTGGGCGTTGATTACACGGCCGATTTCTCACGCTTTGGACTTGGTAGTGACTGGGACTTGTCCGCCGAAGTTATTCTCACCGACGTTGCCGAAGGCTTCGACGTTTACGAGGGACGTCGCGTACAAACCGGCACCGCACCGGATGGCAGACCCATCTATGACACTCCGGCCGGTGGCGACTACGTTGTAACTAACACCAGTAAAGGTGGCAGTTCCGTTTGGTCGGGAAGTGCCGCGAAAATATTCGATACAGACTGGGGAGAATTTAGCAGTACTTTAGGCTACACCTACCAGGACACCGAGGAAGTACGTTCCTACAACCGCTTTGTGGGCTTTGAAGCTTATGCGTTCGATCCTCAAACCGATCTCAATAATCCTACGACGTCCCCTTCTCGCTATCAAACCCGCCACAACATTTCGGCCACGCTTACGTGGCGCAAAGCCTTGTTTGGCGACAACCAGACAACTGCGTCTCTAGTCTACTCAGGTCGCTCTGGTCGATTGTACAGCCATGTGTTTGGAAGCGGCGGCAACCCGACGTTCGGCGGCACGTTCCTCGCCGACTTCGGCAGTGAAGGCGACAGCCCAGGCTCGCAACTGTTCTATGTACCGACCGGTATCACCGATCCACTGGTTACCGGCGATCCAGGATTTCTGGCCGACCTGGACACTTACATCGACAACGAGAAATGTCTGTCTGATCGGCGCGGTTCGACGGTGCCTCGTTTTGCTTGTCGCACCGACTGGATAAACTCTCTGAACCTGGGCATTAGTCAGGAAATCAACTTTGGCAACAACCGCAAGGTAGAGTTAATCATGAACGTAGAAAATCTGTTGAATCTGCTCAACGACGATTGGGGCCGTGTCAACAGCTACTCAGAACCTGCGAACGTAGCCGTCGCCAACGTCGGGATATCGGCAGACGGCTCACAATTTGTACTGACACCGTCTTCGGGTGGCGTTACTGGTCCCAATAACATTGTGGGACAACCTGCGATTGCACGGTTGCCATCCGCTTATCGGGTTCAACTCGGCTTTCGTGTCGCCTTTTAGCCTGGCGTAGTAACGGTATGCATGAAAGCCTGCTCGGTAAAATATCGAGCAGGCTTTTTTGTAGTGCAATAAGAGGCAGGTAAGCGTGTTCACAACTCGTTGACGTCGCTCGACGCTTTACATCGATTGCCGTAAGTAAAATGTTATCCTGGAAAGTCCGACAATGTTGCTTAAGTGAGTATTTTGTACTTTTTGAATCAACAGTCGGTTGCTTAAGCTTGCTGCTTTCTCTGCAGGCCAACTCGCCAAACCGTCGCTCTACACCTTTCAAAGCAACCAACGAGCCGAAAAGGACACGCACATGGTGTCAACGTTTATTTCTGATCGCCCTGTTTCTGCGATTGAAAACCCGAAACAACGGTGGAGTCCGTCCGTCAAGGTAAGCTCAAATGAGGAGTTCGCAATTGAAATGCGCTCCAAAAAATCCCTTGCCGCTGCTCAAGTTCAATACCACCATCGCTACTCCGATTTCATCAAATATCGATGGAATATGATGGGCTTTTATTGGTGCTGTTTGTGGTGCAGGAATGCGCTTTTTTGATTGCACGCAAGGTTTTGAGCGAGCATGTTCGAATGCTTTCAATCACTACCGTCACTCTTTGGACGGGTCTCGCAGCTTGGCTGCACACAGTCTGTTTCGCGAGTAGTTGAGCGTTGGCGTTAAAGCCAGTTCATGGTTGGACCGCCGAAGCGTTTTTGCAGTTCAGCAATCTCGTTACTGTATTTTTCTGACAAAAACTCACGAATATACGAAGGCATTGTTGAGCTCGGATTAGCATTTACAGTTTCCCGCAATTTCTCCTGATCCCATATCCCTTCGTGCTCAATATCCAAATGCTTACTCACGCGTATCAACACTTGAGCAGGATCGCGGACCAACTCGTCAAAAAACATCACAAGAAGCGACTCTTTTGGAAACACAGCGAGCCAGTTGTCAATGCAACGTGTGTAGTCCCCTTCCATCAAACCGTGCTCGTAGTTGCCGTCGAGGGAAATAGCTTTATCCTCCTGATACATCCATTCGAGGTCAAGCCATTTAATCAAAGTTTGCTCGTCGACTTCATCGTGGCTCTTACCCAACTTTCCAAGCACCCGCCTCATTCCGGACCAACTACGCTCAATGGGATTACGCACTATCATTAAAAGGCGAGCCTGTGGTAAAAGCCGATACACTTCCCGAATGTATTTGGGTTTCAGGATACCGTAACCGGGAGTCACCTCGCCTCGCATGAGCCCGCAGCCATCTTGAAAAATGGACGCGTAATAGCGCAGCGACCACTCATTAAAATTGCGACTGAAATAATAGGTCTCTTTCATGTCCGGCAAAAACAACTGTGGAT
>QIGP01000426.1 GCA_003228965.1 Gammaproteobacteria bacterium | reverse complement strand
CGGTCGCCGCTTAACTTTCGCATGGGCGAAGTTGATCCAAATCTGGGTCAGGCTTTGGTCATTTCTCTACCTTCCGAAGTGGGCGCAAAGCTCAACGTATCCATTGAATATTCGAGTTCTCCAGCGGCATCGGGTCTGCAGTGGCTTACTCCTGAACAAACAGCTGGAAAGCAGCAGCCTTTCTTGTTTACCCAGTCTCAGGCAATTCACGCTCGTAGCTGGATTCCAATTCAGGATACACCCGGTGTGCGTATGACCTACAGCGCTACGGTTCGCGTTCCGCCACAGCTGCGCGCAGTCATGAGCGCGGCCAATGATGCGGGCGAAAAAAATCCGGACGGCATTTATACGTTCGAAATGCCTCAGGCAATTCCTGCCTATCTCATCGCATTAGGCGTAGGTGACCTGGTTTTTGTATCGATGAGTGAGCGCACCGGGATATATGCCGAGCCTTCGCTTGCACAGGCTGCAGCGGCTGAGTTTGCCGATACGGAACGTATGCTCGAAATTAGCGAAGAGCTCTATGGTCCTTATCGCTGGGGTCGTTACGACCTGCTTATTTTGCCTCCGAGTTTTCCGTTTGGCGGCATGGAAAATCCGCGACTTTCGTTTATTACGCCAACAGTGATTGCCGGTGACAAGAGTCTTGTTTCACTCATCGCCCATGAGCTGGCACATTCCTGGTCAGGCAACCTGGTCACCAACGGTACCTGGAGAGATTTATGGCTCAACGAAGGTTTCACATCGTTTTTAACCACGCGCATCATGGAAGCCGTGTACGGCAAGTCTCGTGCCGACATGGAATACTATCTTGACTACCAGTCGCTTACCGAAGAGTTGGCGGATACGCCAAAAGCCGATCAGATTCTTGCGATTGATTTGGCCGGTCGTGACCCTGACGACGTGTTTAGCGGCGTGCCGTACACCAAAGGACAAATGTTCCTCGGTTGGCTGGAAATGCGCTTTGGGCGCGAAAAGTTCGATGAGTTCCTTCGGTCGTACTTTGATGAGTTCAGCTTTAAGAGTATCTCGACGGATCAGTTCGTTACTTATCTTTCAGCTAATTTAATCGACAAACACCCAGATGTTGTAACGCAAGCCGAGGTGAACCAATGGATATTTGAGGACGGGCTGCCCGACGTTTCGATGGTGCCTGAATCAGACGCGTTTAATAACGTCGACGCTCAAAGCGCTTCGTGGTTAGACGGGTCGGTAAAGCTTGAGTCGCTCGACACGGCCGAATGGAGCGTTCACGAGTGGCTCTATTTTTTGAATAACCTGCCTGTTGTATTGTCGCAAAATCAGCTGGCCGAGCTCGACCGGGTGTTTGGCCTGACCACCTCACGTAACAACGAAATTGTGCACAGCTGGATGCGCCACGTTATTCGTCACGACTACCGACCTGGTTTCGAACGTCTTGAAAACTATTTGCTGGAGATAGGGCGTCGTAAACTTATTACGCCGTTGTACGAAGACCTTTACGAGACCGAAGCGCATAGAGCGTTTGCAAAGGAAGTCTACGCGCGCGCTCGACCTGGCTATCATCCGCTTGCTCAGGGCACGGTTGATAAAATCTTAAGTGGAGAGAAATAGCACTTTTCTTTATTGCTTAATCATGTATCAACGCTACCAACCCAACCTACGCGTGTACTGCAAATAGAATCCCACATCAGGCGTTGAATCGACGTCCAGGTCTTCGCTAATACCTGCCTTCCAATAGCCACGTTGTCGTAGCAAGGTTACGCCCACGTCAAGTCCGAGTGAGTCGCTGCCAAGAGCTGCGAGCGAGCTTCTAAAAGCGGCGGATCGGTAGCGCAACTGCACTTCCGGTATCAATGAGGGCAACCATTGTTTGGCGGCTTTGAACTGCAGTTGCCAATGGAAGTCTTCCCGGGACTCGATGAGTTGCGAGTCGCCCACACGAATCAGATACGCGTCGAAGTTAACCGCAAACGGTTTTGACGCATTGATTTGCTGTCTGTTGTGGTGAAAAGAAATCGCGATGTCACTCGCTTCGCTTCCGCTGAGCGCATCAATGCTTCCCGTAGGTAGCTTTACGCCCAGCTGAATCCAGGAATTCTGCTGCCAGGCATCGCTCACGTTCGAATTTCTGTTGGTGAACAGTTGATACGCCGCACTCAGGGTCGCATCGCCAAGGGCCTGCTGTCTACTGTCGACAACGACGCGTTGACTGCCATTCTCAAACCCGAACAAAAGTCGATCTTGAGGCTGACGATCGCGTTGACCTTCAGGCAGTCCCGTTAAGCTGTGAAAACCGTCAATGAAGTTGTCGAGAAAGCCACCGCTGTGGGACACCAGCGGTAATTCGGCGCGGACAATCCAGCGTACTGAAGGGCGGTATTGCCAGTTAAAGGCAAGGCGTGTGGATTCACCGTCCAGTTCCGCTGTGGCGGCTTCGGAGCTTTCAATGAGTGAATGCGACGAAATATCGATCTGTGATGACCACTGGTGCTTGCCGGCTTCCAGAGTGTAATCAGGCGCTGTGGGCGCCATGAAAATCAGTGTGAAAGGCGTGCGGTTGCCCATGGGCAGTGGAGGGGCAACGTATGTTCCGTCGGCACGGGCCTGCGGAGCCTGAATTATCAGTGCCGCCGTTGTGACCAGTAGGCACAGTGTAATGGGGTTATTTTGGTGCAAATAGTTCATCTTGGGTAGAATTTTCAG
>QIGP01000346.1 GCA_003228965.1 Gammaproteobacteria bacterium | reverse complement strand
AAAGCGGCTGTGACAGTTAAAGGGATCGGCCACCAATGCCTTGATGCCGGCGGCACGACCGCGATCGCCGTCACCGGTGCCAATGTTGTGAAACAATCCGTCACTGAATCTTGGGCCGTTGTGACAAGTAGCACACAACGTATCTCCGGAAATAAAGTGGCGTAGTCCGGCTTGCTCTTTATCCGTTAGAAGGTCGAGCTTGCGTCCGTCGTTTTTTAAAAGTGAGTCAACCCAATGATCGAATCGAGTGGGTGCGAAAGCGAAGGTGCGCTCATAGGACGCAAGTGCTTTACCCAGATTAGAGAATACGCCATCGACAATCGCATTGTTTTCTTGCTGCCTGGCGTCTGCATTGCCGAGTTGCTTTACTATCTCGGGACTGATTGATGAAAAAGCACGTAGGTAGAGCTGCGACAGACTCGGATCGTTCAATACATAGGCAACAACATCGAAACGATTTGCTCCCATTTCATTGGGTGTTTCGATAGGTTCCAGCGCCTGCGACCAAAGACTGTCTTTGCGTCCGTCCCAGTAATAGTTTCCGCGCCAGGCAACTCCGATTAGGCCTGGGGCATTGCGAGACAGAGGGGCCAGTCCAACGGCAGTAGCACGGCCATCACCAAGCCCTGCGTTTTTTTGGTGGCAACTGGAGCAGGAAATTTTCCTGTTGGCGCTTAATCCTGGGTCGTTAAACAATGCTTCGCCGAGTTCGGCGGCCTCTTCAGAATTGAAAACGGCGTTACCAGGATCTTGTGGTGGCGGGCCAAGTCGCGAAAGTGCAAGAGTGGACAGTAGCGCTTTCTCTGAATCAGACCAGCCTTTGGTAGCGGTTTTTTCTTGATCAAGGTTGTCTTCAAATTCGGTGTAAGCTGGCGAATTCAGGGCGGACATAAACGCAACAAGGTCTTTGAGTTCTTGATCGTCAAGGTTCAATGCCACCAATTCATTCACACCATCTACTGTTGGCGTGTTGTAGTGCTGCATGACGTCTTCGAGTGTTTCAAACTGACCATCATGAAAATAGGGAGCAGTCTGTGCTACGTTACGAAGAGAGGGTGTTTTGAACGCACCCGCACTGTCGCCGTGCTGTTCGCGCGACAGAAAACGAAGTGCTGAGCACTGTTTCTGATTGGCGTCGCTATGGGGCCCTAAACAATTAAACTGATCGAGTAACACAGCCTGTACTCCGAAGATGCGTCCGAAATCGAGAGCCTGGCCTGGTGCCGTTGCGTCGCCGCGCATATTACCAGTGCCAACATTGTGAAAATCACCGTTAGTGAGCAAGGGCCCGTTGTGGCATTGCAGGCAGCGCGTTTTTTCAACATCAATGAACAGTTTGGCACCATTAATAGCGGACGCATTTAGAATGTTCCTGGCCGCTTCTTCGCCTTTGTTTTCGAGTGTTTCAACGTAGCGGTCAAACGTACTGGGTTTTGGTGTTAGCGTACGCTCGAAAGCTGCAATGACTTTACCAATGTTGGCGTAAGCACTGTTGATCGATTTCTGAGTCGATTTCGGTAACCGATACCACGCATCTTTACCTTTCGCATCCGTGAATTCTCCTGCGTGCGCAGGTAGCCTTTCTGAGGCGAGTACAGGTGGAAGAGGGCCAAATAAGGCCGTGTACTGTTTAAGATAACGTTTGTCCTGTGTAATCAGTCGTACGGCGCCTGAGCGACTGCCACCCATTTCGTCGGGGGCTTCAATTGGTATCAACGCCTGTGACCACAAGGAGTCGCGCCTACCGTCCCAGTAGAACCAGGTCTGCCATGCGCCGCCGATAATGCTGGGTGTGTTACGCGACAACGGATTAACGCCTTTACCCAGTGCCAGCCGGTCGGTAAACTGCCATTGGGGTTGGTGGCACGTGGCGCATGAGAAGTTGTTGGAGGCACTGAGGCGTTTGTCGAAAAATAGTGATTTGCCCAGTGCAACGGCACGCGAATCTTCAGCGACACGATTTGAATAGGGAGTAGGCGGTGGCGTTAAACCAGAGAGACTCAGCGATCTTAATATAGCTCTTTCAGTTTCTGACCATAGAGGCGGCTCTTGTTTTGCGCAGTGAGTCAGCGCGAATCCGATCATTACAATCGATAATATTCTTACAACACGTCGACGATATCGACTCCTGGATTTTAAGCACGCCGTGGCGTGGGTGATGGCCACTAGAAACTGAGCTCAATTTTAAACTGCACCTGGTCCGGTCCGACGGGAGACATTACGCGAAAATCGAGAACCCAGGATCCGGCCATGTTGAAGCGTACACCCTCAATTCGGTGGCGGCCCTGGCCAAGGTGTTCGGTTACTTCTGGCTGGGAAGGTAATCCGTGTCCGTGACTTGGCATGCCGCCACTCATGGTTATGCGAGATGCTGTTACTGGATTGCCGTTGTTATCTTGAAGGCTAATAACCCATTCATGAAATTCACCAATAGGTATGCGACCGTTACCTGGCTCGATGCTAACGGTATATAAACCTCGCTGAGAATCTTGCTGCCATTTGAGTTCCGCTGAAGGTTCAGGTTGTGCTTCGTTCTGTGGCGAGCACGCCGTTAACAACGCATAGATGAGTAACACCAGTGCGTTTTTCGGAGTCGGTACGAAATCATTTAGCAACATCGAGGCCTGGAAGAGAAAATTTAAATGAGCCTGCCCAATAATGTTGGCAGGGTCAAATGAAGTGCGATCCATTCAAAC
>QIGP01000188.1 GCA_003228965.1 Gammaproteobacteria bacterium | reverse complement strand
GGTTTAGTCGAAAGTCAATTTACCGGGTTTTGGGAACCATAATTCAGCAACCTGCACCACCAGTGTCCGTTTGCCAGGAAAAACTCTGGGGCCCCGCCTTGACGCTTCACGGCAGACCTGGCCGCTTGAGACGAGTACGCCTTTGGGCCGTTCATTATTCAAACAAGCTGCTGTAACTAAACCGACAGATTAATGCTTTCATAAAGGTCAATATGAAGCGTCTGCCGCTGCGTATAAGCTGCGCTGTTGGCGTCTGTTACGGTGAAGTTTTGCAGCGATAACGTATCCAGGGCACCGCCAAAATTAAATCGATCCAGTGCTGCAATAGCATCTACTACGTCCATTTTGTTGTCCGTAACAATACCAAATACGGTAAAGCCACCATTTAGTACGTAATTACAAGCACAAACCAACGTCATTGCGAGCCGAAGGGCGCGGCAATCTCCTAACGCTGCGGCCTAGCTGATTAAATCCGTAGAAACCGGATGGAGATTGCCACACCCGCTGCGCGGGTTCGCAATGACAGGGAGTGGTTCTTACACAAGCTTAAACTTAGTGCTATTCAGTTCTGACCCTTTTTTGCGACCCTTTTGTATCATGCAGCATCACTACACTTTTACACCCAGGAATATTTTGAACATGGATACGTACTCAACAACGGCGGACGCTGTACTCAACTCCACTAGGCGGGCTGCAATCGGGGCCCTTGTTTTTAGTGCCTTTATTACATCTTCGGCAATGGCCATTGAGGCAACAGTGGAATCCCGGTTTTCACCGGCCACGTTTAAATCAGGCGAAGACTCTCTTGAAGCAAGATTCTTTCTTCCCCGCACTAGCAAAGGCGAGGAACTCACAATATTTTGCAGCGCGCTTATCAGTGTTCGGGGAATTATTGAAGAACAGAGGTGCAATTGGGACCACTCAAACAAGCCGTACCGAATTCCAGCGGGTAACGCTATTAGGAATGCCCGGCTAAACCCTGCAACTGTAGATGGTAAAAAAGTCATTGCCTATATTAAGTACGCCTACAAAATCCAGGATAAGGATGGCGAGTCCACCGTTAAAGTGTACCCCCACCATTTTGTTAACAGCCAGTATTACGGTGACGACTATATAGCACCCCAGTCCTACGTCGCCGGAACAGAATTGGATGCCATGGACAGTGCTTTCTTCGGCAAGCCATGGATGGAGCGCGTAGTTCCGCGAAAATGCCTCAAGTCAGCTCGCGTGTTTTTGAAAATGAAAATAGAAAAAGACGGCAAAGTGGATGGCGTAGAAGTACTCGATAAACCACGGCCGAAGTCGTGCGGGAAGTCAATTGCTGACGCTGTAGCAGAAGCCAACTATATTCCTGCCTTTTTCAATGGTCAGGCGGCAGCGTCAATATATGTCGAAAAGTATCTCGCGGAAAAAAAGGCACGCACAGGCAGGATTGCGAAGTAAAATTGCAGTTGATATCCCACATTCAAGCTTCAATACCCTCACTAACGCTTAAGTAAGTGCCAGTCTACTCTGGCCCCATTATTTCTCTAAGACTACTGCGGAGGATGAGGTAACACCTGCACGTCTTTTATCAAGTCGTCACCGATAATTGGACGCAGACTTTCAAACACACGTTTGGCTCGGCGTTCGCCAAGACCGATGTCGCAGGTAGTCGTTTCGCCTTGTACCGTTTGTTGTTGCAGACGCTGACCACTTAAGAAGAGTTCAACTCGTCGGTTCAATGCGCGCCCGTCGAAGGTGGCATTGTCCGCAACAGGTTCGTCCGGGCCCTTACCAACCGATTGAATGCTGTCTGCAGCGATAGCCAATGACTCACTAACGTACTTGGCGACGGCTGCAGCGCGTGCTTCGCCCAGAGCGTAGTTGTCGGCAAACTCGTGACGGTTCTTGGGGGCAATGCGAACAGTTGAGGTGTGGCCAATGGACAGGATGGACACGTTACGTGCGTCTCTCCAGGAGGAGAGTTCAGCGTCGAGTTGCGCCCTGTCTTTGGAAGTTAGCACTGCTTTACGCACACCAAATCTTGGCGTGAAGGTGTACGAGAGAGTTTCGGTGTCTGTGTACGTTCGCGGGGCTGTCTGTTCAAGGCACGGATCGGCGTTGCCGTCGATGTACAAGATGCCGCCGCCGTGATCGCGCAGCAATGTGGCGAGTTCGTTGATGGCTGGAACGAAGTCCGGGTGCACTTCATCGGAGTGCGGTAAGAAGAACACTTCAGCCAATTTAACTTTAACCCGACCGATACGCTCGGTTTCAAACGCCGGAACTTTCACACCGAAATCGAACTGGTTCATGAGGCCCTGAGTGATGCGTTTAACCCGTGGATTTTCAGTCGTGAATTCGCTTCCCGGAGGGAGTGTAGCTGGGTCAACCTTCACAATATAATTGCGTCCGCGTTCTACAAAGCCGCCGTCAACCGCTGCGATGTGATAGCGACCTTCCGAATCTGTTTCGATGCGGAGCCCTTCGACCGTACCGAGTCGTACGCCAGCTATTCCGAACTCACCTTCGTCCTGGTAGCCGTCTTCGTTGTGATCGGCGAAGACTTTGCCGATTATGGTAGTTTCCTCAAAATCGGGATCGGCCGTTATTCGTACTGTCGCCGTGGCCGGATCACCCACCGGGTTGCCCTGTGAGAAAGGCGTCACAATGTTCGGGTAGTTGCCAGGCACTACGCCTGCACCAACCCGCAGTATGTAAGTTA
>QIGP01000272.1 GCA_003228965.1 Gammaproteobacteria bacterium | reverse complement strand
GGCCTTGTTTGTCGAGAACTTTGGCATCCATCGATTCGGAGTACTTGGAGCCCAGCTGGAAAATGTGGCCAACTTCAATACCGCGCACAATTTTCAGGTTACCGTGCCCGTCCGGAGACGGGTCTCCTTCAATTACGTTGCGCAGATCTGCCGCTTCGGCAAGGGGAACATCGCGTTCCCAGCACACGTCAACGTAGTGCTGGCCGTCTTCGTTGGCGCCACATACAAAGTGATTAGTCGCAAGCATTGAATGGTCAGCATACGTTTTTACGTTCAAGCCAACAGGGCCAACAAAGCCCGGACTGCAGTTGGCAGCCTTGGTAAGTTCGGCAGGATCTGCAAGCGTTAGGGGCGATGCAACGCCTTCCAGTTTACTCGCTTTCACGGTGTTGAGGTCGTGGTCGCCGCGAATCAGCAGAGCGACTACGGAGTGTTCGTCGGTGCCTTTGACCAGCAGCGTTTTAAGGCACTGCTCGGGTTTGAGTTTAAGCAACGCGCAAACCGCCGCGATGGTTTTGGTTCCAGGTGTGGAAACTTTTTGCATCTCGCGAGAAGCTTCTTCTCGCGCGCTGTCAGGTGCCACAGCTTGCGCCATCTCGAGGTTGGCAGCGTATTCGCTGTCGGTGGAGTACGCAATAACGTCTTCGCCTGAGTCGGCCAGTACTTGAAACTCGTGTGAAATGGCGCCACCGATGCTGCCGCTGTCGGCTTGCACGGCGCGATAGGTCAGGCCCATTCGCGAGAAAATATTGCAGTAGGTCTGATACATCACGTCGTAGGTTTCCTGAAGGGATTCCTGATCGATGTGAAACGAGTAAGCGTCTTTCATAATGAACTCACGCGCGCGCATGACACCAAAACGAGGTCGGGTCTCATCTCGAAACTTGGTTTGAATCTGGTAGTAATTTACGGGTAGCTGCTTGTAGCTGCGCAGTTGGCGCCGCGCTATATCCGTAATCACTTCCTCGTGAGTCGGGCCGTAGCAAAATTCGCGGCCGCTGCGATCGGTCATGCGCAGCAGTTCGCCGCCCATAGCTTCCCAGCGTTTACTTTCCTGCCACAGTTCCGCCGGTTGAATTGAAGGCATTAGTACCTCAAAGGCACCGGAGCGGTTCATTTCTTCGCGCACAATGCGCTCGACTTTTTGCAGAACGCGCAATCCAAGTGGTAGCCAGGAGTACAGGCCGGCGGCCAGTTTATGAATCAGACCGGCGCGCAGCATCAGTTGGTGGCTGCTAATTTCGGCATCGTTGGGCGTTTCTTTCAAAGTGCCCAGTGGTAGTTTGGATAGACGCATGGATGGGTGTGTTCTTTTTGGTAAGTCGTTGAAATCGGATAGAGGATTGTAGCCATTGCCTGCTCGCGGTGCACCTTTTGCCGTGAAAAGTCATCATTGCGAGCCCTAAGGGCGCGGCAACCTTTTAAGGTCAAAGTGACTCAACTAATTGAATTCACGTCAACCGGATAGAGATGGCCTCACCGGCTCCGCGGAGACTGGGCAAAAACCCAGATAAAACTCATAATTCTGGCGAAGGAGCGGCTTCCAGCCGCGATAAGCGTTTGAATTAATTGGGTGCCTGTCGCGGCAAGATGCCGCTCCTACACGGGCCGTCGTGTATTTACACAGTCTCCGCGGGTACGCAATGACGGGGTTACAGTGCCAGACCCGCTTTGTAGAGTCGCAGTGACGAGTCGGTGTGTTCACACAACTTAAGCGGATCTGAAGGCCGTTGGTGTCATTTACGCATTACGTGAGTACCTGTCCGCTGCGGGGTGTTGATTTTGGGGTGGCCGGGGCGTATTTTTAGCGGCCCTTGTGTTTGGTAATCCTGAATTTACGTGGTTATGACGCCGTCCAGCTTAAATTGCATGTACCTGTTCGGCCGGTATGAAACCGCGAGCCCGCAGGCGTGCGCGCGCTTTTTGCGCTAGCTGATAGACATGCGTCAGTTTCCCCTGATTGCCCGAGAGGGCTGGCCTTTCATTCTCGTAGTGATTTTGTTGCTCATCGGGTCTTTTCGCCTCGGTGGCTTCTATCTCGTTCTGCCAAGTATGGTGCTGCTACTGTTGCTGGTGTTGTTGTTTCGAGACCCTCATCGAGACGTGCCGTCCAAGCCTCTTGCGGTGGTCAGTCCCGTGGACGGTCGCATTCTCTCTATCGAGCCGACGGATCAGGGGATGCTTCAACGCGAATCGATCCGCATTGTCATTAAGGTGTACGCGGTTGGCGCCTACTCGGCTCGTAGTCCTACGGAGGGCAAGGTGCTCAACCTGTTGGACAATTTGACCGAAGGCTCGCGCCTGTTGGGTGTAGGTGGGCTTTGGGTGCGAACAGACGAGCGCGACGACGTTGTTGTGCTGATGAAGGGCCCCACGGGCTGGACTCGCCCGGTCTCGTTCGTCGGCTACGGAGAACGTTTGGGTCAAGGACAGCGATTTGCGTTTAACCGCCTGGCGCGCCAGGCCGAAGTCTACGTTCCGATCAACAGTCGGCTACAGGTTAAGACAGGGGATAGGGTCCGTGCGGGTTCAGATATACTATCAATGTTTGTTCATAAATAATTGATATTTAATAGAATAATAATCTAGAAATTACGTTAAGCCCCGTTTAGTTGGCCGCTGTGGCATCATGCACACACTGTTTGGGAGATTCTATGAGACGCAAATCATCAGACCGCTCTGTACGCCGGGGCCGCGGCATTTACCTGCTG
>QIGP01000070.1 GCA_003228965.1 Gammaproteobacteria bacterium | reverse complement strand
CCTTTGGCGCAAAGTTCAACATCAGGTAGATGACTTTCTGGTGGCGTGTTTGCGTCGAGGCTGGCTGGCTGGCACAACGCTCGATAGTGCGTTTCGCGTCCAGTGCAATTTGTCGACGAACCCGGGTGCTTTGCGCCAGCGTGCACAATTAGGACTGGTTCTTGAGCTGGCGCCCCTACTGCCGTCACGATTTGTTAGACTTAACCTCGTTGTACCGACGGCCGGGAACGCAAACTATGGATGAGCCGTGTCTGAAAAAGATCAGAAAATTTGGAAAACAGTGGCCTGCATTCCTCGTGGCCACGTCGCGACCTACGGTCAGATAGCGGACCTGGCCGGGTGCGGGCGGGCGGCGCGTATGGTCGGTCGCTCTATGAGCAAGGCGCCAGCCTCGAAAAGGCTTCCCTGGCACCGGGTAATTAATGCCTCTGGTCAAATTTCACTTCCGGTTGATTCCAGGGGTTATGTTACCCAGCGCCAACGTTTGCAGTCAGAGGGTGTTGTGTTTCGAGGTAAACGTATTGACTTGAAAAAATTTCAATGGCAACCGACGCTGGACGAACTCTTATGGAAGCTGGAAGGTTAATGGACTAAATGAACCCTATAAAAAAAATACTTAGCCCTTATGGTGCCCGTGTCTTTACAAGCGAACGCGTGCGTCGCTGGCGCGATTTTCCAGACCGGGTGAAGCAGCGCGCACACAAACTACATCCGCGCGTGACCCTGTTCCATCAGTTCGACGATCCCTATTCGTTACTGGCGCTCGAAGCCAGCGCTCAGCTGGTAGATCGTTACAACATAGATTTCGAGCTCATCCTCGTTAACGACCCGCTAGCAGCTGGGCACAGCGCAGAGCAGGCTGCGACCCAAAACTGGATGCGCTATCGACTTCACGACGCTCGCAGACTTGCACTTGTGTGGCGCATGGAGCAAACGATCAGAGTTGATATGCCAAGTACCCTTGCTGTTGAAGCAAGTTCACGCTGTCTGGCGGCGGCACCGCCGTCTACCCGGGCGGGCTTTGCGCTAAAGCTAACTCGGGCAATGTGGTCTGGCGACGAGCAGGTGTTGTCGCAATTATTGACTGAAAACAAACAAGGTTCTCAGGAGGATGTCCACCGGATGCTGCTTAGCGGGCACAACGAACGCATCGAACGTGGCCACTACAGGGCAGGGATGTGGGAGTTTAACGGTAACTGGTTCTGGGGGCTCGATCGACTCCAGTTTTTAGAAGAAGACCTGACCCGTTGGAAGCTCGCCAAGGGCGATCAAAGCGTCCACGGTGAGTGGTATACGCCGACACGAGCACCACGATTGCAGGCCAAAGCGCTCGACGTATTTTTTTCGTTTCGCAGCCCCTATTCCTACTTAAGTTTGGCGCGTCTGAATAAGCTTCAACAGCAGTATGGCTCGCGACTCAATGTGCGTTTGCGGCCGGTACTGCCGATGGTTGAGCGAGGTGTTGAGCTTTCGCCCGAAAAGCGCAATCACATACTTAAAGATGCCGCCCGCATTGCCAATAAACATCAAATTGCATTTGGCTATGTACGTGACCCTCTGGGTGATGGTCTGCGCCGGTGTCTCTCGCTGTTTTATTTTGCTCAAGACAAAGGCAAAGAGGCCGAGTTCGTCATGAGTGTGATGCAGGGTATTTGGGGCGAAGGCGTGAGCATTAACAGCGACCGTGGGCTGCGTAAGCTTACACAGAGGGCCGGGCTTAACTTTGACGAAGCGCGCCACCGAAGTTTCGACGACAGCATCGCTGAACAGATGCAAAAAAATCAGCATCAGCTTGAATTGATGGGATTGTGGGGTGTGCCTACCTTTGCACTGACCAATGATCAAAATCAATTGGTCGACGTGTTCTGGGGCCAGGATCGTCTGCCGTGGCTTGAGTACGGATTAATGGCGCCACTGAAGATGTGAATTTACATCTTGAGTCCATAACAACATGATTATCGTCGTGGATCTCAATCGGACAACTCTCGGGTCCGCAGCTGCTGGTTCGGCTGCACACTAATCGTTGTAATGATCAAGCGCTATGTCGCATTTTGGAGATGAATTGTTTGACTGAAGAAAAAGATAACTGGGCATTTTTACCCCTAGTCGGACGGACGGCAAGCCTCACGTGAATGCCGTAATTTCCCCCAACTTTCTCCGACGTCGCGAACATATTCTTAGTCATACTAATCTATATCATCGCTATTATGCAGTGGCGCAACCCTCAGTTTTTTACGATCCCAAACCTTTCCGAAGAGCCACTCAAAACCACTCCTGAAAAAACGGGCAAAGATATACCTGAAAGGGATGGTGAGCTGAACCCGGCTATTCGCGCCGAGCTCTTCAAAGCCGTCAAAAGCCAACTTGAAGACCGCAAACTGTATCTCGACAACAAACTGACTTTGACCCGTCTTTCGGTCGAAACAGGTTTAAGTAAACATCATTTATCTGAAGTTTTAAATCGGCACGCAGGCAAGAATTTTTATGAGTTCCTAAATGGCTATCGAATCGATTTTATACAAAAACGCCTTGAAGAAGGAAGCAAGCAATCCATCCTTGATATAGCTTTAGAGGCTGGATTTTCCTCCAAAAGTACCTTCAACGCTATCTTTAAACAGTTCACGGGGCAGACCCCGACGCAATATAAAAAGGCCCTGAAGCTTAAAAAGGCCTAAAATTAATTTCCAGACGTCCAGTTCGATAAGACTGCACGAC
>QIGP01000315.1 GCA_003228965.1 Gammaproteobacteria bacterium | reverse complement strand
ATCACGGAAGGCCGACGGCGGTTCCCGAACGTAAATTTCACTACTGGTGACGCCTCTGCCATGCCTTACGATCAAGGAATGTTCGATCTTGCGTTAGAATCAACCATGTTTGTCCAGCTTACGGACGAGACGCTATCGCAGAAGATTGCGGAGGAGATGCTCCGCGTTGTCAAACCCAATGGATATCTCCTATTGATCGATTGGCGCTACTCAAAACCTGGGAACCCCGATTACCTCGGGCTATCAAAGCGCAGGATTAAAAAGCTATTTGAGGTTGACTCACAAACGGAAATAATCTGTCAGACTCGAGGAGCCTTAGTTCCGCCTGTAGGCCGGACGCTGTCGAAGTATGTTCCTTCGTTCTATTTTCTAGCGGCGGCCATGTTGCCGATTCTTGTCGGACAGAACTGCACATTGCTTCAAAAACGACCGCTGTGACAATGACATGAGTTCATGAGGGCAGACACTATTTCAATCAGCGCACGACCAAAACAAAAGAGAGTCGTGAAAGATTCTCGACTCTCCTGTCCTCCGATCGTGAAGGAGGAGCGTTTGTATGCATGTCGAGCGAGGAATCTGAATTAACTCCCGATCGTCGTATACCAAGAGTCCTTCGCATAGGTGTCTGATAACGTGCTTCCAATATCTTCCGCAAACACAAAGTCTTCAACGGAACGGTCTTGCTCTGTGCGGCCGTCTAACAAAGTTTCTTCCCATGCCTCAAAGGCAACTTTCTTGTTGACACTCTGTAAAAACTCTTTGTTGGTATGGCTTCCCAAAAGTGAATTCGAATCCTCGGTTTTCATCACGGAAGAGTTGGCACGATAGCTAGCTGACCGAGCAGTGTTCAGTGCATTGCTTACTCGATCACCGCTAGCCATCCCCAAGCGTTGTGTAAGAACAGTCAGGCCTTCATAAGAGTCGCTGCTTATTTCTTCCTCAGTCGTTTGATTGGCCGTTTGATTGACTTGCTCGACAATCGCACTGCTTTGCGTAGTAACTTTGCTGCTTAAGAGAAACCGCCCCGCCACACGGGTATCCGTAGAGCTAGTACTTTCAAGCACGAGATACCCTTCGGCGTCGGTATAGATATCGCTGACATTCGACCAAGTCAGGACTCCGTCCATACTGACACCGCCTGCTGCAGTTAGAGAGTAAGTTACGCCATCATGGCTAACGGCGGTCTTCTCGACATTGGAGCCAAAAAATTGCCATGAGTTACCACTGGAAAGTTGGTAGAGTCCGCCATTGGTACCATACCAATTTAAGGATTGGCCCTCGCTCAAAGAAAAGTCGTATGTCTTGTTCCATACGGCTGTTCCGTTGATATTAAGCCAGTTGTCTGTTCCCTGAGAGTAGACTGTGCCATTATCTCGTACCGCAAATTTTGTGGCATCGGAGTCCACTACCACCCAGGTTCCGTTGCTAAGACGGTGATACAGTCCCCCATTGGTCGATTGCCAGAAGATGGTTTGATCGGCGGAAATCAAAAAATCATCTGTTTTGCTCCAGGTTGATATACCGTTGATGCTTAGGATATTGTTTGAATCAAGTGAATAGGCGACTCCTGTATCACTTATTGAAAATTTAGTTACATCGGTGTCCAAATTTGTCCATGTCCCCTGAGCCGACAACAGATCCAACTCTCCGTTTGTACTTAGTCTAAAAACCGATAGACTATTGGATAAAGAGAAATCGTACGTGTCGCTCCAGGTTCGGTTCCCATCAATACTCAGCCAATTCTCGGAGTCAAGCGTATAGACTACGCCATCGCTGTTAATCATTGTCTTCACAGTCACGGCCGCGATGGGTACTACAGTAGTCTCTAGTGATAACACCGCGTCGTAGTATCCAATACCCTGCCCAACTGCCGTTTCTAGCGAGACGGTATAGACCTCACCTGCGAAAACGTCAAATGTCAGTGTATTATTCGCAAACGAGCCGGTAGCGCCGTCGACCGAGTAACTCGGTGCCAAGCCATGATCCGCTGAGGCACTGAAACTGATGGTGCCCGTGGCACCGGCGGTGAAGGAGAAAAAGTCCTGGTCGTTCAACGTGCCAATCAGGCCCGATATCGAGGTGCTGGCGCTGATTGTTCCCAGGTCGTACGCCGTTCCAACCGTCGATCCATAATCATCCTCAGGCATCAAAGCATCGATCGCCGCTTCCAGATTCAGGCGGTTATAGGAGGCGTTGGTTGCCGAATCGAAAAACGAGTCGGCAGTAGCGATCATTTGATCGTAAATCATGTCTTGCGTGATGTTCGTAATGCCGACAAATTCCATCGCCTCGCGAATGAGTACGCTCGCTCCAGCAACGTAGGGAGCAGCCATGCTCGTGCCCGAAAAACTGGCGTAATCGTCGACAATGCCGTTGTTGTTGCCAGCGTAGTCAGGCACTGTGCTGATGATTCCGCGTCCAGGAGCGGCAATCACGCGTGCGTTCCGCTGACTGAAGTAGCTGAGTAAACCGCTGTCGTCGACCGAAGCAACGGGTACGACATACTGACTTGCAGCTGGGTAGCTAAGCCCCGTTTCATTGAAACTCGTAAAACTGTTGCCGGCAGAGACGGAAATGAAGATCCCGGCGGTTTCGAGTTGGGCAAACTCGTTTTCCAAATTCGCCCAGCTGGGAATAGCATCAGAATTCCAAGTCGCCACGCCAAGCGAAAGATTGACCGCCGTGATCGGGTTTTCAAAACTGTCGCGATTATCGTAGACCCACTGCAATGCGTTTTCGACCCACGAAAAATAAC
>QIGP01000051.1 GCA_003228965.1 Gammaproteobacteria bacterium | reverse complement strand
CTACGGCTATGTCCCGGCGGGCGATCAGCACAACTGCCCACACCACAGCGGCGATAAATTCCATCAACTCATGAATAATGCAGGCTAGTAGGGTCGTTCGTTGTCTCTACACTCCTATATTAAGAGAGCACACAACACGATGCGAGCTTTGTACCCTGGTACTTTCGATCCTATTACCAACGGTCATCACGATCTGGTGCGTCGTGCGGTTCGAATTTTTGATGAAGTGGTGGTGGCGATTGCCTCTAACCCCAAAAAGCGACCGCTATTTACTTTGGAAGAGCGGGTTGAGCTATCGAAAGAAGTGCTAAGTGACATTCCCAACTGTTCAGTTGTTGGCTATGCAGGCCTCACCGTTCAGTTCGCCCGTGAAAACGACATTGGCGTTATGCTGCGAGGTTTGCGTGCGGTATCCGATTTCGAATTTGAATTTCAGATGGCCACCATGTCACGCAAAATTGAGCCCGAAGTAGAGACTGTTTTTCTTACGCCCGATGAGCAATTCACCTACATCTCTTCGACTATGGTCAAAGAAGTCGCCACGTTTGGTGGTGACGTCTCTCAGTTCGTGCATGCGCGTGTTGACCAGGAACTTAAGAGTCGTACCCGGTCCAAGGCCGACTAGCGCTTCGTTGGCTGCTGGAATAACCGACTATGTCGTTAAAAATTACAGACGAATGCATTAACTGCGATGTGTGCGAACCTGAGTGCCCCAATGAAGCGATTTATATGGGCCTGGAGATTTACCACATTGACCCTGATTTGTGTACGCAGTGCGTGGGCCACTTTGATGAGCCTCAGTGCCGGCAAGTGTGTCCGGTAGATTGCATTCCTCTGGACGAACTTAAAGTAGAAACACCAGAGCAACTGCTCGCCAAATACCACCGCCTGACGGCGGATAAAACCGAAGGAAATACCCCATGATGTTAGTCCGTGCCCTTGGCCTGTCGGTCTTAGTTTTACTTAGTGCGTGTGCACCCATTGTGGCTGCAGACGCTGAACGTCCACTCAAACCAAAAACCGGTGCGGTAGCCAGCGCACACCCGCTTGCAACCGAAGCAGGCCTGGAAATTATGTCGCGCGGGGGCAACGCGTTTGACGCAGCCATTGCCGTGTCGGCAGCGCTGGGTGTGGTTGAGCCTTACAGCTCAGGCTTTGGCGGCGGTGGTTTTTACCTGCTGCACCGTGTGTCTGACAACCTGTACACCATGGTCGATGGCCGTGAGAAAGCCCCCTTGTCAGCTAGCCGCGACATGTATCTTGACGCCGACGGTAACCCGATTCCAAGGCTTGCCAAAGACGGCGTGTTAGCGGCCGGAATTCCTGGCATGCCTGCAGCGCTTGTTCACCTGTCTCAAAAGTACGGCAAGCTGCCGTTGGCCACGAGCCTTGAACCTGCGATTCGTTATGCGCGCGAAGGTTTCGAAGTCGACAAACGATTTATCGCAGGGGTTACGTTTAAGAAAGACCTGCTTAAAACCTCAATGGCTGCCGATGTGTTCTTGCTCAACGGCGAAGCGCCACCTCCTGGACACATTATCAAGCAACCGCTGCTTGCCAAAACCATTGAACGCTTTGCAACGGGTGGACTCGACGGTTTTTACAAAGGTAAGACTGCGAAACGAATCATTAAAGGGGTGAATGAAGCGGGTGGCGATTGGTCTCAGGCCGATTTCGATCAGTACACCGTGGTTGAACGTGAACCTATATATGGCACCTATCGTGGCTCGCGCATCATTTCGGCGCCTCCGCCTTCTTCGGGTGGCGTAGCCATTATTGACGCGCTTAATATTCTGGAGCCGTACAACATTCACGAAGTTGATGGTGTACGACGCAAACACCTTGTGGTTGAAGCTCTTCGCCGCGCGTTTCGTGACCGTGCCCAGTTCTTGGGCGACCCCGATTTTGTGGACGTTCCGACCGAGCGTTTGACGCACAAGTTTTACGCCGACGGCCAACGTGCATCAATTCGCCTTGATCGGGCAACCAGCAGCGACAGCCTTCCAGGCTTTCAGCCTGAAGACGAAGGACAGCACACCACACACTTTTCTGTGTTGGACGCCGACGGTAACCGTGTTGGTGGAACCCAAACCATTAACTTCTGGTTTGGTGGAGGTTACATGGTGCCGGGCGTAGGTATGCTTCTTAATAACGAGATGGACGACTTTTCAATTAAGCCTGGCGTTCCAAACGGCTACGGATTAGTTGGCGCAGGCGCTAACGAAATTCAGCCAGGTAAACGCATGCTGTCGAGCATGACGCCAACGTTCGTTGAAAGCGATCTGGGTGTGGCTATTCTTGGTACGCCTGGCGGTAGTCGTATCATCAGCATGGTGCTGCTGGGTGTGCTGGAACGTATCGACGGCGCTAACGCTGAACAAATTTCGGCCAAGCCGCGTTACCACCACCAGTACCTGCCCGACTCAATTACGTATGAGTCCGATGCGTTTAGTGCTGAAGAAGTACAAGGTTTGCAGGACCTTGGTCACACGCTGAAAGAGTCTTCGCGCAAGTACGGCAACATGAACACTATTACCTGGGACTACGCCGGCAACAAGGTGATTTCAGGGGCCGATCCGCGAGGTGTTGGGCTGGCTAAAATTAGAGTTTATTAATTGTTGTTTGGTCACCTTTGGCACTAGTTGAGACCACACGGTTTTAACGGCGTTGTAAACCGCACAGAGTTTGAAAACCCGTCGGGCCTATTACCTCACCAACCCAAATGGGTTGCGTCATTGCGAGCACTAGAGAGCTACGTCAACGCGAG
>QIGP01000432.1 GCA_003228965.1 Gammaproteobacteria bacterium | reverse complement strand
GATCCACTCAACGTCTCGCGGCGTTTGCGCTACAGGGTCAACCGGGTGACCATCGCGATGAGTAACAGTCACTGTATGTCCATGCGTGTGCAGCGCTATGCCGTTACTGCCTCCATTAGCAACACGCAGTTTGATCTTTTGATTTGGTTTTACGACTACCAGGGATTCACGGAACGTGTAAGGAAACGAACGGCCGTTTAGTAAAAAATAGTCGCTGGTGGCATCGGTTATATCGTAGCGCCGATGCATTGATTCTGTAATCAATCTCGGGTCGTTAAAGCGCTGAATTCGATTGTTAAGATCGGCGTCAATATCCAGATAATGTAAATCGTATTCCTGATCGAACTCGGCCTTAACCGCCTGCGAAGGTACGCGCACCTGGCCCGCGCCGACATTAAGTGTTTGGAGCCAGTTATTGGGTCGATTTTCTTCCACTACAAACAAGCCTTGCAATCCCATCATCACATGTACATGCGGTTGCACATGGCAGTGATAAAACTTGGTACCAGCTACCCGTGGATTCAAATCGTACGTACGCGCTTTACCTGGCATCACCGGCATTTCGCTGACAAGAGGCACGCCATCGTTGCCTTCACCGTTAGCGTCGACAAAGGTGTGGTCCACTCCATGAAAATGCACGGTGTGCGGCATATAGTGGCCATTTTCAAGCGTAATCTTTACACGATCGCCCTGCTCAATCCGAATGGCTGGTGATGGTACGCGCAACAGAGAACGTGCTTTTAGTGATTCGAAATTCTCGGTATCCATGCCAAAGCGTTTCGGTACAAACACCCAAAACCCTGGCTTTATTCCCGGCGCAATCTCATATTGCGTTACCGGCTCTTGTAGTTCCGGCGACGAGCCGTTGAGTTCGACCACTTCAAGACGTATATGTATTTCATCAGGATCACCGTCTCCATCAAGATCACGCCCTTTCTCAACAGCATCCGGCGTCAGGCCGCTTTCCATCAATGTTTGCGACGAGACGTTGTTTGTGCCGCGAACAAAGGCCGCTATCGCATATGGATTATCGGCAACGCAAGTGTCCGCACCGCGGATAGAAACGCCTTCGATTGTCTGTGCGTCGCGCCAGTTCGACAGGTCAACAGCGCACGGTGACTCTGATGTGGCAGGCGTCATGGCTTTCGATTCTGGTGGCGCTCTGTAACTGCTTGCTCCAAACCACTGAGCCAACTGGAGTCGTACCGATTGTGGATACCAATGCGGAGGGAAACACACCAGAGCCAACAGTGCCGTTAGTAGAATCCACCACTTCAAACGCACAATACCTACTCCTTTGCGTGTTGTTTATGTTTATCGCGAAAACGTCGATATCCGCCACTCATGATCCAGTAGTTAACCTGTACGAGCAACAACAGCCCGGCAAACAACGATACGTAACCAAAGCCGGTGCTACCCACTTCAAACGGAAATACGGCCGTATAAAGTTTATCTTGTGTGGGGTGCCTTGTTGTCACAATGCCAATGTAGTTTCCAGGTTCGCCAAAAGTATGTTCTACGGACAATGAAGCATTCGAATATTTCTGTGGGGCCTGATAGAAAACGGTGGCTGACGTCAAATCGCCGATACCTTCGATGTCTTCCCATTTGGCAAACCGCCCAAGTTCTCGCACATCTTTGATAATGCGAAAATCGACCGGCATGTCTTTCAAACTGTTATGCAAATAGTCGAGCACAAACACCGACTTGCCGACATCCGGTAAATCTTCACAATATTCCTCGCTGGCCCGGGTTTGGGGTTGATATACGGTGAAATGTGCCTGCAGAAAATCGATGTTAATGATGCACAAATCATCGTCCATAAATACACCACCATGGGCGCTGACATTTAGGCACACAACCATCGAAGCCAACGTCAGAAGCGCACGTGACAGGAAATCGGGCAGAAAATTATAAATGGCAAACACCTTTAGGAGTGCGTACGCGGAACTCGGCAGGAAGTTTCTATACTGCTTGAACTGTATTGATAGCGCAATCGAAGGCACCGTCGAAATTTACCCATGGCTTTCGGCCGCACCACCCGGGAAATGCTGTCATATTTTTCGATTAATTTATTTATATTCAATTAGTTAAGGCACTTATTCAGTAATCCGGGAAAAGTGCGACGTCAGCACTTCACGAGACCGACCACTGCCGCTATACTTGCGCCTGCAAACGTTCAGCACCCTTGTGTTGTGTCGTTTTAGCCGTACTACGTAATTTCAGGAGCAAGCACGTGGATCCAACACCCGATCATAAATTTGTTGACTACTTTACCGTCATACTCGGCGGCCTGTTTTTGTTTAGTTTCGTCATCATTGTCACCGCCGTGCTGATCGGTCGGCATTCGAATGTGATGAATCAACAACAGGATTCCTCTTTTCGTCAGGTTCTGGAAGACCGTATTCGCCCTATTGGTGATGTCATGATTTCAGGCTATGACAAGACTCTTTATGGTCGCGACGCCGTCGAATCCGTAGCCGTGAGTGCTGGCTCAAGTCAGACGGCAGACGCTTCGACCACCACAATCGCCGGATTTACTACCGGCGAAGAAGTTTACAACAGTGCTTGCACCGCTTGTCACGGTCTTGGCATAGCCGGAGCCCCTAAAACGGGCGATGCCGCACAGTGGGCGGCACGAGTCGACACGGGAATGGAAACATTGTACGAACATGCGACTAATGGTTACACTGGTTCAGCGGGCGTAATGCCTGCCAAAGGTGGCCGCATGGATCTCAGCGACGAACAAGTCGCCTGGTCCGTGGACTA
>QIGP01000243.1 GCA_003228965.1 Gammaproteobacteria bacterium | reverse complement strand
ACTCTATGCTTGTTCATGTGTGGACTCCAGTTGATGTGCAGTAACTGAAACTATCTCCCCTTTCGGGGGGAGGAGTCCACACATCGAGCCCTAAAGAGCTACGTCATTGCGAGCCCGAAGGGCGCGGCAATCTCATAACGTCACCGTAGCCTGGCTTATTGAGACCAGGGCAACTGGACAGAGATTGCCATACCCGTATCGCGGGATAGCAAAGTCGAGGTTGTAGTGCTGTCCTTGGCGACACAACATTTGTCACCAATGGCACGGCCGTTAAGTGGTTGAATACACTTAATATTCAGTTGCGGCGCGATTAGCGTATGGGTCAGCCGCGCGGTATACTCAGCGATGCAGATAATCGTTGATGCAATCACTTCTGGACTGGCCGTGCACAGGACAGCGAGGTCGTGTCGGCGTAGCGTCTCAAAAGACGAAAGCACGTGAATCTTAACAGCGCATCAGTAATTTAACGGTGCATGCGTGTTTCTGCGTTGAGAACATCGGTTGTAAAAGGTCAGCTCATGGACGGCGCTTAAATACAATGCGGCCTGTTGGCGCTCGTGCGTTTGCGGCTACAGAACACAATTTTAGTTCAGGGGATTCACATGAGTTTGAAGTTTATCGCTTCGGCTGTCGCTCGTCGTATCGAGTTTACGGGTCGTTTTATCGTGTTGCTGTTTGTCGCAACTTTTGCAGTCGGAAGCGCTCACGCTCAGACAGAAACCCTTACTTATACAGGCGTAGTGGTCACTCCCACTGGTGCATTTGTCGCTTTGACGCCTGTAGGTACACCCGTTGGTGGACCTATCGTGGTTGACGCTGCTGCATTTGCCAGTGGCGCCATCAGTATTGCGGACATTGTCTCTATCGATGTAAACGTTGGTGGCTTTTGTTTCGCAACCGGTGCAGGTACATGTGGAGGAATGGGAACTCTGGTACCAATAACGTCGATTGACTCGGCCGCTATAACCGGTTCATCCGGGACACTGGGTGGCAGCTTCTCGGTTACGGCTTTCTCACCCACCTTTATGGTCTCCATACCTATTTCGTTTGATCTGGACAACGGCAGCTTTTTTGCTGAAGGTGGGGCTCTGGGTACAGTGGGCGGCACAGGTTCTCTCGAAGGACCTCCTGCACCAGAAATTTCAACAACGCCTGCCGACGGGGAATCCCTGGATTTCACCACGGTCGCCGTTGACAGCGGTGTCACGACACGAACGATTACGGTGGCCAATACGGGTAACCTTGTGTTGAATATCAGCTCCATTACGTTAATGAACAACCCGGATGATCTTACTATTGGCGATGACTGTGGTGGATCCCTGATCGCGACTACCGGGACCTGCACAGTGACGCTAACACTGAATCCAGTAGCACCTGGAAACATTGCCGCAAGTGTAGTGATCTTATCAGATGACGCCGATGAAGGGACGGTCACCTTGAACGTAACCGGCGACATTGTGTTGCCCGCAGCGCTGTCGTCCTCTGCGCCCATGGCAATGCCTCTAATGATTAATTCCGTCGCTATAGGTGACACAAGCGTTAACACCATCACCGTAACGAACACGGGTGGCATTGCCGCTATATTGGGAACCGCAACCATGCTTGGAGCGCCGTTTACGCTAACCGCCGATGGTTGTTCTGCACAAACACTGAATGGTGCCGCGACTTGCGACATCGTAGTTCAGTTTGCGCCTACGGACGCGGGCGTATTCAATGCGAATTTCTCGATTCAAATTGCAGAACCAATACTCTCAAACGGTGCGGCGCCCACGTCTACAACCATGTTTGTTATGTCTTCGACGCTTGATCCTGCAGCTTCGGCTAACCCGCTGACCATTGTCGATACCGTGGTTAACAACACCAACACTGGAACGCTCACCATTACTAATAGTGGGGCCGCCAATTTGGTAATTACCGGAGCGACTGGACTAGCCGCACCTTTTTCGTCTGACGATTCAGCCTGTACGGCGGCGCCGATCGCGCCTATGGCCACCTGTGACATTATAATAACGTTTGCTCCAACTGCAGTAGAGACGTCAATGGGTACCATAACCCTTGTCAGTAACGACCCGGCTATGCCGCCGCTTAGCGTTGTGGTTACCGGCAGGGGCACCATGGAATTATTGCCAAACATTATGGTTACCCCCCTGGCGGTACTTATGTTTCCGACGCCCTTGCTCATAGGCGAGACGGCCATGGACACGATTACGGTTAGCAATATCGGTATGGCCGACCTTACTCTTAATGCGATTGCATTAAACCCCGATCCTTCCGCCGATTTTACGATTACCGACGACTGTGTCAGCCCTTTGGTCTCGATGGGGTCTTGCACCATCACTGTGACGTTTGCGCCAATGAATGGCGGACCCTTAAGCGCTTCAGTAACCATTGATTCGAACGACGCCGATACTCCGGTTTCTACCGTCGTAGCGTCGGGAACGGGGGTGGTACCTGAAGCGAATATCATGCTCAGCTCAACCACACTTGATTTGGGTGTCGAGACCATTGGCAGCTCGACCATGGGCACAGTAACGGTGTCCAATGTGGGAACGGCCAATCTGGATGTCACGTCGATCACCTTGCCTGCTGGCGACTACACGCAATCCAGTGACTGTACGGCAGCGACATTACCACCTATGGCGACGTGCGTTGTTTCCATTACGTTTGCGCCTACCGTCGAAGCGACCATTACCGAGACGCTCACCATTGTGTCGAATGATCCTGACTCCATGGTAAGCACTGTCGCTCTTACGGGCCGCGGAGTGATGGCTCCGGAGCCGAATATTTCATCAACAGTCGCGTCAC
>QIGP01000250.1 GCA_003228965.1 Gammaproteobacteria bacterium | reverse complement strand
ACCCTCTCGGCCAGATCGTCCGGTACGGCAATTTCGATTTTGGTTTTCGGCAGGAAGTCGACCGTGTATTCGGCGCCTCGATACATTTCGGTGTGACCGCGTTGTCGTCCGAAGCCTTTTACTTCGGTCACCGTTATTCCTTGAACACCCACATCGCTTAGCGCTTCGCGAACGTCGTCGAGCTTGAAAGGTTTAACTACTGCTGTGATCATTTTCATAAGTTGTACTCTTCAAGGAAGGTTAAAAACTAAACGATTTACCCAGGGTGAAAACCAGGGATTCATCGGCGTCACCGACCAGATCGTCGCTTGCAAAAATGAGCGAAACGCCAACATCAAAGCCGTCGACCTCACGGCCGTAGCCTACGTTGGTTGACCAGTCGGCTTGGGTGGAGACGCTCACTACTAGAGCGACGGCTGCAACAGTTTTTACTGGGGCGAGTTTCATTGCGGATCCTTGTTGGCTGGTTAAACGCAGTTGTTTGCGTTGACTCATTTTGAGTCACTCTAGAAGTCTGTCGGACTTATGCGGCGGCCGGAAATCGGCCCAGTTTCCCGATCTTCCTCGTTAAATAGTTCGACTATTCGCCTCAAAAGATCGAAAAACTGGACCGATTTTCGGCTCGCCTCGCTACGATGTCCTAAGTCCGACAGACTCCTGACAAAGCATTTCTCATGCCAACGTGCGTTTTTGCGCTGAAACAATCAGTTACAGAAATGGGTGACTGGTTTACGCACAAGATTGGTGCGTGAATTTTGGCGCAATGTTGGCTACTCCCCGATTCGGGGCGCCGTACAACCAGGACTATTCGTTGGAGCAGGAGCTCGAATGGACGGTAAGAGTGGCTGCTTGTTGAGCTAGCCCGATAAGTAATGAGTGTTGAAGTGGGGATGGTTGGCGCTATCGTTAGAGGTAAGTGTTGAGAAGTGTCGTTATGTGGCTTTCGGTGGGAAAGCGTGTCGCGAAGCGGGGGCCAGTGGTAGCCGTTGGGAAGAGGTGATCCGTAGTGGTGTGGTTGGTCGTGTTGCTGTGCGCTGAAGCCGCTCCCACAGTTACTTACCAACACTTTTAGTTAGGTCTTTGCGAGCCCGAAGGGCGCGGCAATCTCTTAACGTTACCGTGGCCTAACCGATTGAATCTGTAGCGACTGGACGGAAATTGCCACACCCGCGGTCTGCGGGCGCGCATTGACGGGCTCGCAGTGACGTGGGTGTTAGTGAGGATTTGAGTGGTCTTGTGGGGCTGAATTGGGCGCTGTGGATGATTAGGCTCGCGAAGAGGCGCACAGGAGGCCAGAAGCAGGCGCTATGGCAAGCTCTGTGGTCTTAATCTTACTCTCGGCGAAGTGGCCACAGGTAAGAGCGAAGACACTTACCTGTGACCACTCACGCTTGAGTTTGACCTTGTCGTGTTGCCGTTTGGCTTTGGTGCTTTGTTGGTGGGCGCCGCTTTTGCCAAGCAGCGGGTGATTGTGTAGGTGATTACGCGGTCCGGTTACGTCCGGTATCCGCTTCTTTTTGGCCATCGAAGTTCTCCTTTAAGCACGCTTGCGCCACTATCGGCGGGCGCGCACTATCGCGCGCAGCGCACCAAGAGTCAAGAATTACGCTTCAAATAGTGAACTATCATCAATCAGAATTGAACATTCAGAAGCGTACGGTTACCTTTAATATCCACATCGAAAATAACGGAGTTGTGTTTATGCTTGAGCTGCGTCCTTGTTGCGAAAATTGTGCGATTTTGCTGCCACCGGAATCTGGTGACGCCATGATATGTACATTCGAGTGCACGTTCTGTCGAGCGTGTGTACAAAAGCTGTCGCACATATGCCCTAACTGCGGTGGTGGTTTTGAGTCGCGTCCGGTTCGACCGGCCAACAACTGGCGCAACGGCAACTATCTCGGCGATCATCCGGCGACTTCAACAGTGACCCACAAACCGGTAGACCTGGAAGCCCATAAAATTTTACTTGAGGCCATCGGTCAAACCCCGCCTCGTTCGCGGTGATTGACCTTTTGTTCTACAGGTCTTTCAAGGTTACAGGCCTTCTTCTTGCCGAGGTCAACTAACGTGCGACCTTCCACTTCGATGCAATCGCTCGGGCTGGTATTAGCCGGATTTGTTATAGGCATTATCGTCGCCAATCTTGGTCGTGCAGGTGACGCGCCAGGCGCTACTGTGTCTGGGCAAAAAACCAATTCCTCTTACCCCGAAAATTATAACGTAGTGGCACAAACTGGCGTCTGGGATGTGCTCACGCGCAGTTTGGAAGACGGCCGCAGCGTGGCACTTGGACAAAACGGGTTTGTACGTGTTGTTGTGCGCGACGATGAGTCAGCGCTCTACGTAATGACCTACAAACCAGGCGACGACGTGTGGCAGGGCCGGCTTATGGACGTGGGTAATGACGGCACTGTGGAAGTGGCCGACATAAGCTATGGTCACTGCGAAGCCTTTTCGCCGCCTGCGAACAGGCGCTAATTACTATTTGGGGGATCGTCATGTTCGCATTTCGGACTTGGTACGGTGGATGCTTGATGGTGTGTTTAGCCCTTTCTGGCTGCGAAGCAAAACAAGCGCCCAGGCCGATTCAGGCGCAGGCCACTTCTGAAGAGTTGGCTGAGCTCACCGTCGAGTTTAAACAACGTATCGACAAGGTTGCCGACGGCGTTTGGATGGCTATCGTGTCGTGAGTGAATTTCGACCCATTATTAGTGCGCGATCCTACCACATGTTTGGCACAGAGCTCGATTCTGATGGGCATAACAATGGCGGCATCGGAGTTGAGCTGAAGATAGATGAAAATAACGAGTTTGGTTTTTGTTGAGCCGACTCGCACGTTTAGAGATCAACTCTCCATCCGTTTCGTGCACGATCAAACTGTGCGTTACATGAACCTTGGGTTTACTCTCGACAAAGCAGTCGAGGTCGTGCAGCTTCCAACGCACTTGGCTGAGTCTCCCTACTTGAGAGAGTTGTATGGCAAGGTCGAGTGGTCTGTACGGGCGGTTTACGCCGGTAATCTTGGATGGTTCGATGGCAATCCAGCAACATTAAGGCCACTGGCTCCCCGCGAACGAGCGGAGCACTTGCAACAGTTGGCCGCTGAGCCCGCGCCATTTGCTACACTCGATTGTTGCGGCTAACGTAACCCTTTTCGCGACTAGATCGCATCGCCAATGTCGCGTTAAGATCTCATTGCTATTTCCGCGATAGTATCGCACGGTTAAAGGGTATTAGAGATGGCCTGCATTATTCATGAGTGCGCTGGCACTGCGTACTTGGGAAGGACATACAAGGTTGAAAAGAAAGTGGACAATTTGACAGACTGTGGTA
>QIGP01000115.1 GCA_003228965.1 Gammaproteobacteria bacterium | reverse complement strand
AAGTTTAAGCTTGTGTAGAACCCTTTAGTACGTAATTACAAGCACAAACGAACCAACGTCATTGCGAGCCCGAAGGGCGCGGCAATCTCTTAACGCTGCAGCCTAACTGATTAAATCCGTAGAAACCGGATGGGGGTTGCCACACCCGCTGCGCAGGTTCGCAATGACGGGGAGTTGTTCTTACACAAGCTTATACTTAGTGCCAATCAACTCAGGACCCATTTGTTAAGCAACGAGTTTGACGCCATCATTCTCGACCTGTCACTGCCTGGCATGGACGGTATTGAGCTGTGCCGTAAACTTCGCGACGAAGCGGCCAAGAGCACACCGATACTGATGCTCACCGCGCGTGACACGCTCGAGGATAAGATTGCAAGCCTGGACGCCGGTGCCGATGACTATCTTGTAAAACCGTTTGAGACGGCTGAACTGGAAGCGCGACTACGCGCCATTATTCGCCGCGCCAGCGGTCAGGTGGTAAATGAAACACTCGAAGTCACGGACTTGCGTATTGACACTGGAACGCTCGAAGTTATCCGGGCCGGTCAGCGTCTAAGCCTTACACCCAATCGAAAACAGTTTTGTTACTGGCTACTGCCGCTTGTGTTGGGCTTGTGTGGGAATCGTCCATGGTGACAAGTGGCTGGCTCGACTGACAAGCTGATGAAAATGATTCGCGAAGAAGGTTATGACATCACTGGTACGGCCTGTGCCACAGCAAACACCGAGCGAGTAACTTACCCGTCAAGCGTTAACGAATTTGCCCGCACAGCAAACTTCGCCCTACGCCAGGCTGGCTATTTTCCTTGCCAACGAATCCGCAAAACCAAGTTCGTCGAAAATTTTTCTAATTGCAACCATATCAGGCACCTTGCGCTTAAGCCCACTTTTGGCCGCACTAATGGGCATGTCGCATTTTATTTGGGTGAGCTGCTGTGCGAGGTACGCCGCATCTTTGTGTTCACTGAGTTTTTCAGAAAGCGTTTTGGCACCACGCACGTTGATGAGGTGCAGGTCGTCCAGGTTGGCGTATACGTCGTCGAGCGTGTCGTAGGCTTCGAGTAGTTTTGACGCGGTTTTCGGCCCTACTCCTGGCACACCCTTAATGTTGTCTACGGCATCTCCGGTCAACGCCAGGTAGTCGGCCACCTGCTCGGCTCTTACGCCGAATTCCTCTTTCACCTGGTGATGTTCAACTCGACGATCGTTAGCATAGTCCCAGTACGTATCACCCGGTGTGAGGAGTTGCAGCAGATCTTTGTCGCGGGTCACCAGAGTGACTCCGGAATTGCGTTGACGCCATTTGGTAGCCAACGTGCCGACAATGTCGTCGGCTTCGCAGGTGCTGTCGGCAAAACAGGGAAAACCCATTTCTTTGGCAATGAGGCGACAGTATGAAAACTGTCGTTTGAGTTCATCCGGCGCCGGATCTCTGTTGGCTTTGTAGGCGGGGTAAAGGTCGTTGCGAAACGAACTGGTCAAGCTGATATCAAATGCTGTTCCAACGTATTCGGCGTTTGTGCGACGTACGAAATCACACAGAAAATTGGTGAAGCCGTAAATGGCGTGCACAGGATGACCTTCTGAATCTGTCATGGAGTCAGGTAGCGAGTAGTACGCGCGAAACACGTAAATACTCGCGTCAATCAAATACAACAAGGTGAGTCTCCTGCTCCTTTCGTAAAAGACTAGACGTGCGTTTCTAACGCGAACCCTGCCTGGCCGCGTCGGGGTCGAGCAAGCGCATTACTTATACGCGCATGTAGCGGACTTCGGCGTGGAAAATGGGCTAACAGGTATTCCATTTGATCGGCAAGCACTCGGCGCCCTTTGAGGTAAATGTATTCTGCGTAGGTCGGTGCAAACGGAATGGCGAGAAGCTGCATGTTAGCCTGAGCCGGAGTACGTCCAGCTTTGTGGTTGTTACAACGGCGACACGCGGTGATGACGTTTTCCCAGGTATCAACGCCGCCTTGACTGATAGGCCTGATGTGATCGCGAGACAGCGCGTTCGTCAAAAAATGGTGGCCGCAGTACATGCACAAATTGTTGTCACGACGAAACAGCGTTTGATTGTTTAGAGGAGGCTTGTAGTCGTAGCGTTTGTTGCACATGCCGGGACCGTCGCCGTGAGTCGCAATAATTGAATTAACTTCAATGATGCTTTGATCGCCCGTGCTCGCGTTAATACCGCCGTGCAATGTGTAAAGACGCGTTCCGCAGGCGTAGGCCACCTGTTTAAGGTGGTACAACCTGCCCGCATCTTTATAGCTGATCCACTCAAGTGGCATGCCCGCTACGTCGGTGCGCAGAACTTGTTGGTTTAGATTCATACAACTACGTCTTCCTGTGTATCCTATAAAACACTGCCTAAGTTATTCCAGAAACGAACCTCAATTGCAAACCTTGTCGATCAGGACGAATATCCCAGCAGTTAATTGCGACGTTTTTCCTTCTAATGCATCTGTTTTAAATAAAGACAGTCTAGAGCTAAGCAAGTGGCATTAATTACAGACGGTGGCAGCACAATGGGAGCCTTGGCGGCACAGCGTTTGGCCGAGGGCGGCTTTGAAGTTGGAATATTGCCGTCTTCTGGCAAAGGTGAGGAACTGCCTCCGGTGCACCTCTAACCAATCGAACGAAGATTTGGCGAATCTTGTCAACGCGGTCATGGACAAATGAGGTCGTATTGACGTACTGGTCAACAGCGCTGAACACGGGTTTCGCGCTCCGATTTTAAAACTCACCGACGAAGACGGGCACACAGGAATGGACGTTTATTTTTGGCTCTTCAGGAAAATTTGTGGGTAAAGGTGTAGT
>QIGP01000330.1 GCA_003228965.1 Gammaproteobacteria bacterium | reverse complement strand
ACAATGGCCAGCGTTCGCTGATACTCGACTCTCCAAATGACCAAGGAATTTTCATGGACGACAAGATGGTAACGATAGACAGCATTAAACTAGAACTCGCCCAAGACAGCGGCTTTACCCATCCCAAAGATCAATGCGCAACCTATGTCCGAACTTTTCGCAACGCGGCCTTTGATCGCGATCAATACAATGCCCTAAACCCAAGTTGTACAGGTATTGATCCGAATACAATAGCTCGCTTCTAGATCCGAGCCTGCTGGGCACTTAATGAGGTATCTAACACCCGACCTCGCAACACCTCATTGCCTGGCCCCGGGTAGCGCGGCAAATTTTGTGCCAGCAACAAAGAACACAACGCAAAACCTGCGCCAATGTAGAACACTGCGGCATTTGAAGTTATCCACACATAACCCAATAAAACCGGAATAATGACTGCCGCGATATGATTAATGGTGAAAGATACTCCCGCACTAGAAGCCAAATCTCTGGGATCGGCAATTTTTTGAAAATACGTGGTCATAGCGATGTAAAGGGCAAAAAACATATGATCAATGACATAGAGTGCTGCCGCCAGATAAGCATTTTCAACCAGGGCATAGGAAATGAATACGATGATTAAGCCTACATACTCGATAGTCAGGGCTTTGCGCTCGCCAATTCGACGTATGAGCTTGCCAATGCGTTCAGCAAACAGCCAATTGAAGGCATAATTTATAAGAAAAAGTAACGTCACCTGCGACGCGCTATAGCCAAATTTTTCGACCATTAGAAACGCCGCGAATACCGTAAAGATTTGCCGGCGAGCACCAGAGAAAAAAGTCAGCGCGTAGTACAACCAATAGCGTTTGCGTAGGATAATGGTCTTATGTTGGTCGTCGCCTCCAGGAAAATGAGGGAACCCGAGCCACATGATCACAGCCAGAACAACACAGACAGCTCCCGCTAACAAGAAATTCCAAACATAGTCAAGTTCGAATATTTCAAGACATATCCACAACGTAGCGTAAGTGACTAACGATGTGACAGAACCCACGGCAATCAAGCGTCCGAGCATTTGAGGTGCTTCTTCACGGGAAAACCACTGCAAAGACAAAGACTGTTTGAGTGCTTCAAAATAGTGAAAGCCCACCGACATGAGAACAGTCGTGCAATACAAACCGATGATGCTCGGAAACAACCCCGTTAACGCGGTACCAATGCCCAACAAGGCCAATGAGATGACTGCAAATGTCTGCTCACGCAGGATCAGCAATACGAAGATAACGGTAAAAGCAAGAAAGCCGGGGACCTCGCGGAGACTATGCAATGTGCCCATTTCCACACCGGTAAATTGTGCCCGTTCGAGCGCAAAATTATTCAGCAATGCAGACCAAACATTAAAAGCTATCGGCATGGCAATGGACATAAGTATGAGTAAGGCGAGGGGTGAGCGCCAACGAGGGTAATGCAAAGTATTAACCCTCAATCAACTGAAAAACAAAGCTTCCATGCGCAGCCAAGCGCGCTGCAACCTCATCATTTAACAAGACTTCACCACGAAGAGTGACAACGCGACGGGTGTGGCTTACAACACTGACTTTAGCCAGCAACCTGGAACCTTCAACAGCACCCTTGATATAACTCACATTTGCATTGATGGTCACGCCACGCATTTCAAGTGAACTTATCGCATACGCACACGCAGTATCCAACAGGGAAAATGCAATTGAACCATGGGCGAAGCCTGCTCCGTTAATCATAGCTTGAGGCACGACGGCTTGGATCTCACACTCACCTTCCCAGGCCTTTAACACCGTCATTCCAAAACAATTCAAAATGCCGTTGTCGGTATCGATAACTGCCGCTGTGCGAGCGTGAATCTTCGCGCTAACCATGCATCTCCTTGCAGACCCAATTGTGATTTCGCAAAAAAAACAGTGTACCGGAAACGCAGATCAAAATATGAAGACACAGCGGTGAGAGACCCAGGCGGCGGTACCGATTGGGTATATCAACAATACAGACTCGATCGGGTAGGAGGCGGAATTACTTCCGCCGTCCTCCCACACCACCGTACGTACGGTTCCGTATACGGCGGTTCATGTTAAACGCTGGAGTCGCTGTACTGTATCCAGTACAGACACCAGCCCCATACAATTAAAACGCACTTTGGGCAGAGCCGCATTCATATGCGAAGCCCCGGCATTCCACCACGGTCCACGACCGTTGACAGCAGACTTCCAGGCTCGCAACTTCGACAGACCCAACCGTACCAGGTAGCGCTCTCGCGTTCGCGGTCTTTTCCACTGACGCCACAGGATACAACGCAATTTACGTCGTACCCAACCGTCGATTTGCTCAAGCGCCGACTTGCCTGTGGCCAGCTTGTAGTAAGCCGCCCAGCCCGCAAGTATCGGGTTGAGTTGATCGAGCGTATGGCGTAGTGATCGGCCACGCGCACCACGGAACAACTGCGTCAGCTTCTGCTTCAGTCGTTGCCGACTGTACATTGCGATTCGCAGTTGTCCCTGCGTGGTGACCGTGTAGCCCAGCAACGTCCTTAGTGACGGCCTGGCGACCGCGCTCTTAGCGTCGTTCACTTTCAGCTTCAAACGCTTGGAGACGAAGCCGCTCACACTATCCAAAACTCGAAGACCTGCCCGTTCGCTTTTCACGTAGATGGACAGGTGAGTCAGCCAAGGGAACTGCACCCTTGGCTGCTCTCAGAACCCAGCGTGAACCTCTCAGCTCACTGGGCTCCCATTATTCAACCGAAGGCCTTACACCAAACTTCCAGTGCGGAAACAAACCAGGTTGATTTTTAGCAATCATCCCAAGCCTGTGCTC
>QIGP01000358.1 GCA_003228965.1 Gammaproteobacteria bacterium | reverse complement strand
CTGGCCGCCATGTGCGCCCATCCAAACCTGTTTTACTTTTGTAAGCGTTCGCCCTCCCCGATGTAGGCGCTTCTCGGTAGTGAGCGTAAGGTCAACTTCTCCGCCCTCAAGCTGCTTTAACAACAAGCGTGTAAGCGAAGACACCAGGCTAATTTTGATGCGTGGATAGCGTTCTTTAGCTCGCTGCAAAATCATCGGCATGTGCGGGTAGATTAAATCGACAGGTACGCCGAGTGTGATTTCGCCCTCGTAGTCGTCGTTCGTTAACCTCGACCACGTTTCGTCATTGAGCGTAATCAGCCTGCGGGCGTAACTCACCAACTGTTGCCCTGTCGCCGTAAGCACGACGCCACGCCCTTCTCTGTGCAACAGCTTGGTATCGAAAGTTCGCTCAAGGCGTTTGATTTGCATACTCACAGCGGACTGAGTCAGGTGATTTTGCTGCGCCGCCTTGGTCACCGTTCGGGTATCCGCAATCGCTACAAGCGAGCGCAACGCGCCAATGTCCAGGTTTCGCATTAGTCAGCCTCCGTGATGGATGTGATCACAAATGATCGATATTTTTCTTGCCTTGCTTTATTCATAATACATCAACAGTAAGCGTCGAATCTATTATTTACATCAATATTGTTGATAGGAAATATCATGAAATCGAAACGGTTGCATCAACTGCCAATCTCAATAACCGGTGAGCAAATTCTTACTTTACCGATAGTTATCTTAGTTTTGCTTGCTACAGTGAGTGGCTGCACAACACATTCCCTCGTGGACAGGCACTCGCTGAACCCATTGGCCCTCGTGGACAGGCACTCAGGGAACCCTCGACCGTCGAGCCAACTGATTCCTCCGTATGCAGTTCCTGTGATTCGAACTCATCCGGGAGCCCGGGCAACAGCGTCGAGTAAAGTCCGTCGCTGTCCCTCCGGTACTTTGCGTTACTGCGACCACCGTAAGAACAGGTGTGCCTGCGTACAGGCGGCCGACACCCATCTTGCGCTTGGAACATCACGACTGCCGTTTTAAGGATCGTGTTGCAAGCGGTTTGGTTAGCAACGTGAGCGAAACTCCTGCACAAGAAGCTCCTGCACAATTTTTTGTTTACTACGACGACTCATGTCCGATTTGTCGAGAAGAGATTGGCGCACTTAAATCCATTGACCAGCAAAACAAGCAGGTCCTGATTGATTGCTCTGATGCAAAATTTGACGACGTCGATGCTGCCAAAGCAGGACTAAGCAAGGACGCTCTACAAAACGAAATGCACGTACGCGATGCCAACGGGAAATGGCACATCGCGGGTGAAGGGCTATTAAAACGACGAGGCGTACGCTCACTGTTTGAGTAGGTGTATCCGCTCTTTGTCAGGCACCGTCACAAGCTGCGCTTTCTGGGTGTTCACAAAATCATGCCATGGATAACAAGACGCGTAGCGGCCAAACAAACGACAAAGGCACAGAAGTGCGCTATTGACCGAAACTCAAAGCACAACTAGTGCAGCCCGCTCTCTTGCTGCCACCTGGTCATCACAGCAACTGCCATAGTTCGTGCAGCGTCGGGCGCAAGATTAAACATCAGTTCGGGTTCGGCTAGCTCTAACTCCATGAGTTGAAATGCACCGTCAACAACGAGCCCATCGACACGTGCATAAAGCGGCTGCTCATTGAATCTGTTTTCTACACAGCTGAGACAGTGCTTCGCCGCGCGAAGTGATTGCTCAGAAGGTTCTACACGCTCGTACTGACCACCGAACACGCTCTGAATCCGGAACTCGTCCGCTTTCGGGATTTTTTGCACAGCATGCGCCAACTCGCCTTCAATGAATACCATCGACAATTCACCGGCGCTTTTAATCTCTGACATGAAAGGCTGCACAACCAAACCAAATTCAGACCAAGGCTTTGCTACTTCGATGGCTTGTTCAATCTGTTGCGCTGAAGAAGCATCGAATAAACTCAACCCTCGAGCCGTACCGCTCACCAGACACTTGAGCACTGCGTTTGACCAGCCATTTTCTTGCGCCGCCCTCTGAATAGACTCAACACGATTTTCTACGGCCACCATCGGTAGCACAGGAGCGCCAGCTTCTTGCAGGTCAAACAAATAGCTCTTGTGTACGTTCCAACGGAGTATATCGAGCGAGTTCAGAACGCGAATGCCATTCTTCTGCAGTAAATCTAACCATGTAATAAACTGCGGGTAGTGATCGAAGTAGTCCCACGTAGCCCGAATAATCACACCGTCGGCACTCAAGAACGGTTTCGATTTTGCATTCCAGGCGGCACCTGAAACTTTGGCGCCGCATTGTTCAAGCGCCTCGGCGAATACCTGATCGCTTGAAGAAATAGTTGGCTGAATCAAGCAGGTAGCAAATACGATGTTCATGACGATTGGATCCTCATAGTATAGAATCGAACTAACTGACCAGGCGTTCAATCTTGGCACAATATAGCCCCACTCATGGATGCGCAAAGATTTGAACAACGATCAAATACACGACGCAGTTCCAGGGCTCAGGGGACTAAAGTTTTGAACGCCAGATTCGACCGGGAGCGGCCGTTCAGTTCGATATTATTCTGATGGAATGATCGACAGCTAATGATGCCATATAGCTATTAAGATCAGCCGCGGCTGAATCACGTTGGAGAGGACATTCGTGTTTAACCGTCGGTTGCATTGAATAGTTATGCGTAAAGCTCAAATTCAACTTGGATGTCAAACGATACTTACTTCTTGTCATCGCCGCCCTCCTTCAATCACGGGAATGATCCTGGCGTCACAGCACAGTCGTTCTGCCGCGGCCATGGGAAGGGTGGAGCCAGACTCAAACGTGTTGGCTG
>QIGP01000274.1 GCA_003228965.1 Gammaproteobacteria bacterium | reverse complement strand
GGCGCGGACCGTCACACCCGAACAAGCTGACTCGAAATGAGCGCCGTCATACCGGAATCCTGCCCGCGTTTTGAGAGATGTAGCGCAAACGCTTGCCCACTTGATGCGGATTGGCGGAAAAGATCGCACATTCAAAATGAGCGTGTCTGTGGTCTGCTTACAGAGTCCGTTAAAACCGGTGGTGAAGCTCGTTTAAGGGTCTACCTACCAGCCGAACAGGTCGAGGTGGTACTACGGCAGCGCGAAGCTATATGCTCCCGCTGGAGCGACATCCGACGACGCCTGACACGTGCGAAAAAAACAGGTTCCAAACTCGCCAATGCCGAGCGTATGCGAGCGGGTGCAGCATGAGCCGTCAAAAGTCAAAACGTTTGGAAGGCCGGTTTGCAATGACCCCGATTGACGTAATGCAGAGCCCAGCATGGACAACGCTTCCGCATGGTGCACAAAGCGTTTTGCAGGTGCTTGCGGTGCAATACAACGGCATCGCAAACGGAGTTCAGAACCTTCAACGTGTGACTTGCAAGCGCTACGGACTCGACCATTCGCGAGCGCTCAAACACGCGAAAACATTAGAAGCCCGTGGCCTGATAATCAAAACACACACCGCAAGGTACACCGCTGCGCGATCACGAGTACCGTCACAGTGGGCGATAGGTTGGCGCGATGTAACACATAGCGAAAATCGCGAGCGCAGAACCATTTTGAAAGCGCCAAACCGATGGCGGCAATGGTCGACTCCAATTATTCAAAGTGGGCGTTTTGACCGCAGTAAGCGAAAAACTGCGGTCGTTTTGACCGCAGAGCTAGTCCGTTACTGCGGTCGTTTTGACACACAATGGACGAAAACTGCGGTCGTTTTGACCAACCTTCTAAGAGTCTGGGGCAAGTTCTCTGCACTTGACCGGTACGCGGGTTACGCTTTTGGCAACCATGGCACCACTGGATTACTTCGGCATGGTTATTCACTGCACCTGAAGACTCGCGCATTATTCGATTACAACAACTATTGCCATGTGTTCAACGAAAAGGGGTTACCGGCATGAAAAGGGTCGTTGCATACGTCGCGTGCATACTGCTTCCTGCGTTGCTCGAAGTCATGGTCATGCTGCTCGCCTACAGAATGGGTTTGGCACGATGACCGAATGCTGGCTGCGTGCTCTACTGGGAGGTGACCCCCCCAAGGGTACCTGCCGATCGTGGCGCTACGGCGCTCTGAGGAGGTCATTTGTGGCTGTTCAGGCAAAGGGAGGCACCAATGGCACGTAGAAACAAGCTAACGGCCGCCGAGCGCTCCGCTCACAAGAAGGCGACGCTTCAGGCAATCCGTGGGCGGTGGATGAGGATTGATTATTACCCGTCTGCCGATGCTGCCAAGGCAATCAAGAGGCTGGCGGACGAGGGCACGAGCGTCACGGACGCGGTCAACACGCTGGTCGAAGCTGGCGCTGCTTCGGCTATCAACGCGCTTCCGGAGTTTTACCGCCGGTATTGTTGAAAACCCCATTAGCCGAATGATTCGATAAGCCGTCAATACGCGCGCGCGCGAGGCGATCACAAGCTTGCGGCACGGGGATTTATCGGTATTTGGGAACAGTTACACGCGCGCGCGCGAGGCTGCCGCGAGGTTGAGCGAGCAACTTCCTTGAGCCGGAGTGCAATTTACGCCAATATGCAGCACGGCACCTTTCCGGTTCCCGTGCGCATCGGCAAACAGGGCGTGCGTTGGCGGCTAAGCGATGTACAGGCATGGATTGAAAGTCGCCCGTTAGCGCGAGACGTAAACGCATGAACGCGACGGCGAAGGAGCACCTGAGTTCGCGGGCCGCAATTAAAGAGAAGAAACAGTCACCTTGATTGCTCAGCGACCCAGTGATTTGAGTCATACCAAATAATATGCAATATATTTCCGTCTCTAATTCCAATGATTCTTTTGGTTCCAGCAAGGCGAAGCGAAAAAACTTGATCTATGTCATCTTGTCCAAGGTATGATAGACGATCTCTGGCTTCTTTTGTAAGGTCGCCCCAGGAAATATAATGACTATTATTTCCAGAGGTTCTACCACCGCTGGCGGCTAGTATCTCAGCCCATGTCATGGACTCAAAGTCCTTGAGTTTCGGATGAAGTTCTGTCCACCACACTTTAGCAGTAATTTGGCGTGCGCCTTTCGGGCCATCTGAATCTAACTTGGATAGCGCCCACGCTGGCTTTTCTTTATTATAATTCTTTGGATTGCCAGCAGTACGAATTCCACCACTTGGCGTAGATACTGCAACTCGTGGAGTAGACTTCCGAAGTCTTTTTCGGTTTCCATTCTGCTTTTTTCCACGGCCTTTCCTCATGCCGGTATGCAATCAAATAGAGCTGTAATAGTTTAGAAGAGATTCCTTGGTAATAACGTTGTGCCCCCGTTCACCTTCGTTTAACCCTTTGCGCGCCTCTTTCCACGGATCTTCCGCATGCGTCAAGTCGCTAAGCCACTGGGGCTCCTTAATCCCATAAAACCCAGTAACCAGGTCGACTGTTTTTCTTTGCGCTTTTTTGAGATTGGAAGAGTCAGCCTCTGGGAACGATCCGGCATTTACCCGATAGCAGCCTTTGTGCGCGTGGAATAATTGCGGAATAACCGGACCATTCGCCCAAGCTTCTATTTCCTCATTAAATAGCACGTCCTCTTCGCGCACAAGTGACCATGCCTGAGCGTAATAAACCAGCTTTTGTAGCTTCACCGTGGACATAGGACCAAGTTTTTCTAATTCCCAGGGGAGATCCCCCAGCTCTGCTGGGGAGGCCATCAAAGTTTGACGAATCCGGGAGCCCCATGGCAACTGCGAAGCGTGAGCCGCCGAGTATC
>QIGP01000313.1 GCA_003228965.1 Gammaproteobacteria bacterium | reverse complement strand
TAACTCGACGGTGACCGCCCAGCGCGCTGTCAAATACTGCGCCTGGACGACCAATCGCTCGGCTTCGGCAACGTTGCTGCGTGCCTGGCGTTTGCCGCCCCAGTCGAGCGTCTGACTGATTCCGATGGACCGTGTATCAGTGTCGGAGTTCTGTGCATCGAGACTGAGTTGAGGGTTGTACAGTGGTCGCGAGGCGGCGTCGCGAAACGCACCACTGGCCTCCAGCGCGGATCGCGCTCCTTGAACCCGTGGATTGGTTTCCACCACGGATTGCACAAAATTAGTCAGTGCCGGGTCGGCACGCGTCATAGTGGGTGTGTCGGGCTCAGCCGCTTGGGCGGCCCATGGCATCATGATCAGCGCGCTCAAAAGCAGAGCACGCCCAGTGTGGGATCGTTTCATAAATCATCTTCCGGGTTCGGTTCATCGACGCACGCACCAGAGAGTGGCGCGCACGGTTAATCACGAAGAAAAAATGATTTAAGCGTTGGGAGGCGGTGTGGGTGGTGCTTGGCCCAGGTTTGGCACGTACGAGGAGCACGTTGCTTGATGTTCACGACCGTTCAACGGAGTGGCTATTGAAGCGAGCTGTGCGGCAGCGCTCACGGTGTGACCATGACAGCAATGCTCACAATGGTCGCCGTCAAGTTCAGTGTCCGACTTGTCGCCCTGGTGGGCCTCGAGCGCATGACCGAACTCTTCCTGGTGACTGGTCTCATCACCGTGCGGCACACCGTCCACAACGACGTCGGTGGCCCCTTCCATACTCACGAAGAGCAGGGACAAGATTACAAATGGGCAAATGAAGGAACGCATTGTCGATTACCTTAACCCAAAAAGGGCATGTAACGGAACTTTTGGTTAATCGCCCTACAACAAAGCCGCGTCCGGACAAGTGACGAGGGGTTACAAGCTCTGGTGCGCCCGGTTGACTCAAACACGTCACTGTTTACCCGGATGGCGGCTATCTGGACAAAGATGGCTTGGTGGATCCCTGGGGAAACGTCTACGGCGATGAGTCCCCCGGCCTATATGGTCCTTTTGACCTGATCTGTTACCCAAAAGAAGGAGCACCGGGCGGAGCTTGCGTTAACGCCGTCATCTTCGACTGGTAAGGCTGACCGCTCCTTACTCCCTTCAATTGCCGCTTTTGTGACCGATTCAGGGTAAAAGCATTGCATTGAAAGGTATGGTTTTCTGCTAAAATACAGGGAATTATTCGAGCTACAGTGGCTCCAACCCAAGAGCGAGTCAATTGTCGCCCCCAAACCTTCATCGATAAGGATTCGAACCATGAACGAAACGTTGTCCAACGCCCCTACCCGACCAACGGGTACTTTGACTGCAATGCGTGGCTTTACCCTGCTTGAGGTGATGGTCGTGATTGTCATTTTGGGCATCATGGCAGCCATGATCGCGCCCAATGTGCTCGGTCGCCGCGTACCAGCTCAGCAGCAAAAGGTGCGTACTGATCTTGCCGCCCTGTCAAGCGCTTTGGACATGTACCAACTCGACAATTTTGACTATCCGTCAACGGACCAGGGCCTCCAGGCTCTGATTAGCTCGCCCTCACAGGACCTTGTGGCTTACCCGAAGGGCGGCTATTTGCGTAAGAACAACATCAAGGATCCATGGGGTCGTGACTACGTTTACGTATCGCCCGGCCAGCAAGGCGGCGAATTCGACATATTCTCGTACGGCCGCGACGGTGCCCCTGGCGGTGAAGCGGCCGATCTCGACATTGGCAGCTGGGAATAAACAGGCCTTCGCGATGATGCTTGCGCTACAGCCACTTTCAAAACGCCAAAGCGGTTTTACTTTGATAGAACTGATGGTCGTTTCATTGGTGATTGTACTGATCACCAGCACCATCGCACTCAAGCTGACTGCGGGCGGCAAAAAAGCCCTCAAGGAAGAAGCGCGCCGAATCAGCGCGTTAGTTCGACTAGCATCGGAACAGGCTCTGCTACAAGGCCGCGACATTGGCATGGTAGTTGAAGATAACGGCTACCAGTTCTTTTTATTCGACGTCGCCCAGCGACGCTGGGTAGGGCTTGGCAACGAAAGAATCTTTCGTTCACGCAAACTACCCGAGAACATTCGCATGCAGTTAGCCGTTGAAGACAATGTAGTCACGTGGCCCGCCCCTGAAGAAGTGGATGAGGAAGACGAAGACTCAGAAGAAGAAATAGTCGTTCCGACTCCTCAGATACTAATGCTCTCGAGTGGCGAAATAACCCCGTTCGATCTTTATTTCGAAATGGACAAGGTTGAGCCTGCTTTTCAGCTAAGCGTTCAACCCGACGGCACACGCGAACTCACCGAGCTTGAATTTGGCTACTAACCTCACATTCTCGCGTCGTTTAATGAAAGGTTTCACCCTCATTGAAGCCCTTGTAGCCACCCTCATTGTGGCGCTTGCGCTGGTAACTGTCTCAACCCGGGTATCGTTGGCCGCCAAAGTCGCTAAACGCACCCAGGAACAAACCTTTCAGCGCTGGGTGGCCATGAACGCGATCACCGAATTACGCTTAAAGCCTGGTCTGCCAGACACAGGAAGGTCAGACGGCGACGAAGAAATGGCCGGTCAGAACTGGCGGTGGACCATGGACATTAGTAACGCCCCTGGCATCGAAGATCTGCGACGCGTAGAAGTCGAAGTCACTCGAGAGGGCATTGAAAACGCTACCGTGCTTAAAATGGTTGCACTGGTTGGTGAGACCACGGCCGGAGCCAATTTAAGACCCTGGAGCGGCTGGCCAGATACAGCTCAGCCAGGTGGCCAGAACGCGTTACCCGGAGCCCCGGTGCTTCCAGGGCAGCGACAAGACCCTCGTCGCGGTCTTGAACGTGATCGCTC
>QIGP01000368.1 GCA_003228965.1 Gammaproteobacteria bacterium | reverse complement strand
AGAATTTAAGCGTTGACGTAACAAACTGAGAATCCCTTATGCTGTTTGTTTCGTACCGATTGGCGGTGGCCCCTGGCCACCGCCTTTTTTTTGGCTGGCTGGCCGGTTGCGTGTAAATAGTTATCTAACTAATTGTTTTAATTGATTTTACCGGCGCTCCTGTATATAATTACAGGGTCTGTTTTCCCCGCCAAGGAAGTGTCATGAGTCCTGTAATTTCAGCCAACAATCCACCCGTTTCCATCGACGAGCTCGACGTTGCCATCGTCTCCTGCGCCGCCCACAACTCATTACCGAATTTGATGAGCGTGCCGGTTTCCTGCGTTGGGGTCTTGCCAATTGCGCCGAGTGGCTGGCCTGGCGTTGTGACCTGAGCCTGACCACGGCCAAGGAAAAAGTACGCGTCGCTCATGCAATCAAGACGCTGCCTTTGATCTCGTCAGCCTTTGCACAGGGGGAACTGTCCTACACCAAGGTGCGGGAACTCACTCGCGTGGCTACTCGCGATAACGAACACCCGCTGTTGGACTTTGCCTTGCGCACGACGGCGACCAATGTCGCACAACGATGCCGCGAGTTACGTATGGGCGATGAGGCCTCTATTGATACGGCCGCAAGTGCATTTGCCAGGCGTTCCTTGAGCATTCGTCGTGACCCGCATCGCGGCACGATGATCGTTAACCTGGAACTGCCGCTGGACACCGGGGAACTGCTCGAAAAAGCCCTCAACAAGGCACGCGATGACGACATCATCGATATGCCCGATCCAGCCGATACCTCATGGTCGGCGCGACAAGCCGATGCCTTCACTAATATAGTGACAGGGTTCTTGAGTGGCACCGGCAACGACAAACAAAGCAACGACCAATGTCAAAACAAGAATTTCCTCGTGACAATTCATGTTGACCAGGCGGCGTTGCAGGGCAAGGAAGGTCGTTCGGCACTGCCAATCGAGACAGTAAAGCGGCTTTGTTGTGACAGTCATGCGGTTGTGCTGACCGAGAATGAAAAGGGTGAGCCGCTCAGCATCGGGCGCAAGTCACGGATTGTTCCCAAAGGAATTGAACGTGCTGTTCGAGCAAGGGACAACAACCGCTGCCGCTTCCCCGGTTGTCACCACCGCCGCTTCCTGGACTGTCACCACGTCGAGCACTGGTCGAATAACGGCGAGACCTCACTCGATAACCTGATGTTGCTGTGCACGACACACCACACGCTGGTGCATGAAGGTGGCTTTCGAATCGAGACGGACTTTCAGGACAACTGGTATTTCAAACGACCGGATGGGATTGCTGTGCCGGAGACGGGTTATCACTCGCGCGACATGCTCGATACGGATACGGGAGAGATTCTTGGCTCGTACGACTCGTATAACCCGGCTCCCGCGGGAGCTTTGTTGAGCGCCATGGAAAATAAGGAAAATTCTGTGAAAGAGCCACCGGCGCCGGCTTATTTGCATTAGCCAAGCACTGCAGCTAGAGCCTTTTGTTTGATTTTGGACGTCCGCTAATTTGCGGAGAGCTGACGTTTGGGTATCAGTTTTTCAGGTAAGCTGGCAGGTAAATTTTGACTCAGGCAGACGTTCAGCTCACCGCCAAATGTTTTGATATTCAGAGTGGAATTGATTGATCGACATGGAATGCTTTATCTAGTGACTTGACGAAACATGGCCGACATATCTGGTTTGGGACACTTATCGCGCCACTGCCAATGGTATTTTGCTGGCTGGCGGGCGCAGCGCTTACGGTCGGTATCTCGTGGACAATCGTTGTTTTCGTCGTAATCGGATACTTGGTCGTGTGGGTACCACTATTGGTTACCTGCGGACTTCTTCGTCTGGCGTCATGGCAAAGCCTCAAGGCTCATCTTGGGGTCATGTTCACAGTCACATTCCTACCAATGCTCACCGTTTATAAATTTGCGGAGTTTAGTCCCGATTCGACATTTTCGTACGAGATCAATGACAATGGCTCGCAAGTCGTGGAGTTCGCCCTCGCCGGCGTTGTCATTGCGGTGATAGTTGCGTTGATTAACGTGGCCTGTATGTCGATATACTGGCGTGTCGCCGCCCGCGGCGGAAGGCAAAGAACTAGAGGCTGAATGAGCAAGATACTACTATTGGTTCGATGATTGGTCTGTTACCAATAGCGCAACGCACGAAAACAGTAATCCAAATCGAGAGTACGCATTGACACTGTTTGAATTTGTATCTGTGATGATTTCGATCATTCTCGGTCTTAGCCTTACGCAGGCACTTGTCGGGACCGCGAATCTTGCAAGGGAGTCAAAACTGGTAGTTGGGTTCGCACCGTACACGCTATGGGTAGCTGGAGTGATACTGGCTCATTTTTTTCTGTGCCGGCGCCAGCTTATTTGCACTAGCGAAGCACCGCAGCTAGACCCTTTTGTTTGATTTTGGACGTCCGCGATTCGCGGAGAGCTGACGTTTGGGTATCAGTTTTTCAGGTAAGCTGGCAGGCAGATTTTGTCCCAAAACAGCCGGTCGGAAATATGCCTTTAGCTATCTGGTAGTGCGATGCCCTCGACGCCGAATGTAGAAATAGCGTTAGCAAATCCTTGGATTGCTCACTTCCTCGCACTAGTTACTTCTTTGACAGTGTTGTTCGCTCTGTACATTCGTCTTTTCGTTTTGAGTGACGGCGATACCTACCGCTTCGATCCTCTTGTGGGGTTGCCTATCACACTAGCCATTTTCTGGTTCATAGGATGGATGGCCGCTGACGTTATTGGTGGCAGGAGAACATCGAGCAGAGCAATTTGGCTCGTTTCAATGGTGTTGATTCCGGTTTTCAGCACACTTGTTTACTACTTTGTCCTTTGGCGTCCTGCCAAACGAAGTCGAGCCGAGTAACCCAATAGGGATCACCAAATAAGTGACTGCTTGTGGCCGAAAGTGAACGTCCAAGGTACGGCGCAACCTGACACTGCGAGTACGACCAAGTCTGAGTTATCGAAATTATCTTTCTTGAAGCCAAACAACAAGCTGCTACCACATCTCGCGCATTTTTGACGCAACATCGATTTGCACACTGGATTTCGATCTCAGACCAACTCCCGCCGCATCCTCACGCCCTTTGAAGCACGGCTTCATCGTCGCCATCAACCGGTCGCTTACAAAACGGCTG
>QIGP01000309.1 GCA_003228965.1 Gammaproteobacteria bacterium | reverse complement strand
GCAAGCGAACGATCAGGCAGTTCGTTTTTGCTCTCAAGATACTTACGCAACCCGCCGCCGCATATGGCTAAGGCGACGTCGTTAACCGTAACGCCTTCAACCGAACTCTTAATATCTTTTATATCTTTCAGCTTGAACAGCACCGAATCGAATACGCGGTGGGGTGAGACATTCGTGTTGAAGCGAGTTCTCGGAAGATCGGACACGCGGTTGATGCGTCCTGCCGCCATTCCCGTAAGAAGACGGGTTAGCCCAGGAAGAGTATTGCGCGCAACAGAGACCACGCGTAAAGGCGTTTTAATCGTATTGACTTGCGCTCGCCAAATAAGCTCAAGGTTCGTAGGCATGCGCTCGGTTTCAACCGGCCGCACTTCGACGTACGCCTCGGGTGACGGTTCGAGGTCGTGAATAACAGAAACGATTTCGATTCCGGAAGCGCCGTCAATAGCAGCGTGATGCATTTTACTTAACACCGCAAAACATCCTGGCGGATAGCCGTCGACATTGTCGAGCCCTTCAATAACGTACATTTCCCAAAGGGGATGGGCACGATCAAGTGGCCGCGCGTGCAGCCGCGATACCTGAATGCACAATTGTCGCCAGTCACCGGGCTTTGGAAGCGCGATGTGGCGAATGTGAAACTCAGGGTCAAAGTTGCCATCGGCCCGCCAGTACGGGTGATCCAGACTCAAGGGAACCTCGACAAGCGTGTTGGTCAACGCGGCTATGCGTTGTGCGCGAGCGGTGAGGTTGGCCAGTATCTCCTTAAAGGTCACTCGGCCGCCGTCGGCGGTTGAGGGATCGTAAATGGACAGCCCCCCAATATGCATGGGCGAATTCGCGGTTTCCAAATACAAAAATGACGCATCAAGACCACTTAGCTGCTGCACTCCACACCTCCCTTTAACTAACACCTCAATAGACCAGATTAGAAGGCCTGTTTGTGAATGTCTAGGATCTGAGGAAATAGCTTGCATTCGATCTGGATTAATATCAAACATGGGGATCATAGAGCGCCCCAGCCCTCTGATTTCGCTTGAATAAGCGAATGTAAACGCCTACATTCCGGCTAATTAAGATTCTGTCGACCAATCGGTGGTAACGGTGGCTCAAAATACCGTACAATCGCGCGTCTTTCGCAATAGACGCCGATTTTCACCTAGCTTATTGCTTACTCCAGAAAACGCGCCACTCGCACCGAAATAATCATCTCCCAATCGATTCGACGACAGCTTCAACGACTGACGTCAGGAACTACATCGCCCTATGCTTTTTAATCTATTCGCCAAAACGAACGGCAACTGGAAAGACGACACCCTGTCGGGACTTACCGTCGCACTTGCTCTGGTCCCCGAAGCCATCGCGTTCTCGTTTATCGCGGGTGTCGACCCCATTGTTGGCCTATGGTCGGCGGTTTTCCTCGGCTTGATTACGTCCTCTTTTGGTGGCCGTCCTGGCATGATTTCAGGCGCTACCGGAGCCATTGCCGTGGTGGTTGCCAAAGTCGTCAGTATTGGCAATGAAACAGGGCTTGCGCGCGGCATAGAAGACCTTGGCATGCAGTACCTGTTTGCCACCTTGATGCTTGCAGGCACAATCCAGGCGTTAGTAGCGGTATTCAAACTTGGCCGATTCATTCGCCTGGTACCTCACCCTGTGATGATGGGCTTTGTTAACGGACTGGCCATTCTCATTTTGTTTGCACAGTTCGCTTCGTTTAAATCCGTGGACGGTCAATGGCTGCCTCAGAGTGAGCTAATGGTCATGGGTGCGCTTGCGCTACTGACCATGATCATCATTCAGTTTTTCCCGAAACTGACCAAAGCAGTGCCGTCCATTTTAGTCGCGATTGTCACCGTGGGACTGATCAGTTATTTCGATCTGGTAACAACCAAAACCGTTTCGGATGTGCTGTTTGAGGGCACAGGCAGCTCCGAACTCAAGGGCAGCCTGCCTGTTTGGGGCTGGCCTGGCGACATTCTGTGGGATTTGGAAACGCTTATACTAATTGGTGGTGTCGCCGTCACAGTAGCCACAGTTGGACTCATTGAGTCTCTCATGACGCTACAGCTTATTGACGATTTGACCGAAACACGTGGGCAAGGCAATCGCGAATGTTACGCCCAGGGCGGCGCTAACTTTCTGTCCGGCCTGTTCGGCGGTATGGGGGGTTGCGCGATGATTGGTCAAAGCCTGATTAACATCAAATCGGGTGGCCGCGGTCGCATGTCGGGTGTGGTCGCTGCCCTGACGCTTGCTGTATTTATACTCGTTGGCGGGCCGGTTATTGGGCAAATCCCCATTGCTGCGCTGGTCGGCGTCATGTTCATGGTTGTGATTGGCACGTTCGAGTGGGCGACGTTCAGTACCTTCGGCAAAGTCCCTATGTCGGACATTTTTGTCATCCTGGCGGTAATGCTAATCACCGTGCTAATGCACAACCTCGCCCTTGCAGTAATTAGTGGCGTGATTCTGTCGGCACTTGTGTTCGCCTGGAAAAGCGCTCAACACGTTCGTCTGTTCCCACATGACACGGATGATGGAGTGCGCGTGTACAGCCTCCAGGGGGTACTCTATTTCGGTTCCGTTCGCGAATTCGCCGAGCGATTAACCCCTGCCAATGACCCAGACAACATCATCATCGACTTCAAGCACGCACGCGTCGCCGACTACTCCAGTCTTGAAGTGTTGACGGCCGTGACCAGACGCTACCGCAAAGCGGGTAAGAATGTACGGTTGCGTCATTTAAGTACGGACTGCCAGAAGATGATCGCTGCTGCCGGCAGTCTGGTTGAAATTGAAGTTGCCGATGACGATCCGCATTACTCTGTTGCGTTGATCTAGAGCTTCGCCAGGTTGCGTGCCTGTCCCTCCTGTCCG
>QIGP01000089.1 GCA_003228965.1 Gammaproteobacteria bacterium | reverse complement strand
ATTGTATTGAAGCATCTGATCTGAGTGTGAAAAACGCGGCAGAAATGTTAGGTGTTAATCGTAATACTTTGAGCAGTCTTGTTAATGAAAAGCGTGTATTTCACCCGAAATGGCGATACGACTAGAAAAACTCGGTTGGGGTGATGCGGATAGCTGGATGCGCCTGCAAATGAATTATGATCTGGCACAAGTCAGAGCGCGACAGGATGAAATTACAGTCAATGTTGCTGCGGGTCCGGCTTGAAGGGCTTGCGCCCTTTTAATGAAGTGCCGCTCCTTGCCGTACTAATTGAAAGCGCTTCACATGCGCCTTTATGAAATTGACACTTCGCCTTGGGTTGAAAAAGAGCTGGGTAAAATCCTATGGGAGTTGGAATTAGATTGAGTATCCAGTTTGCTAGTAAAGTGTGTATCTAAATCGCGAAAGCGGACGCTCTTGCAGCTAACTTTTGGGGCCTGATTTGGTCTCTTGTCGGCCTAATAGCGGACACCCTCGAATTACTCTGGCAACTGTTCGTCTTCGCCGCCGACCATCGGGTGGAAGCCCTTGAATTTTGGTCGCCCATCACGAATAGAAATGAACTTCTCGGCGTAGTGGGTATGGAACATGGTCTCGTATTCCAAATTGTTTACTGATACAGCTGGAATGTCTGTGAAGTTTACAGTGGGATGATCGATCCTCACCGGGGAGCCACATGTCATGCAAAACTTACGGTGGCTGCCCGTTTCGGGCGACCGTTTAAATGTGGTCAAGTTGTCCTCTCCTGCAAGAAACACGACATCGTCTGAGGACCAGAGCGCTGATGCATGTGTCGGGGCACCGAGCCAGCGCCGACAGGAATCGCAGTGACACAGACCCATGATCATGGGTTCTCCCGTCAGCTGAAGTTGCACTGCACCGCAAAGGCAGCTACTCGTGCGTACACCATCACTCATCACTTACTCCTTCAAAGTTGAAACGAAAACGAGAGTCTCTTGGCTTCTGGCCACAGAATTCGGCAATCCAACCCACAAGTACTGGTGAAACGCCATAATCAACAATACGAGATACCAGTCCTGCATTTTCTTCGATAAGCCAAACTTCTTCCAGCGCCTCATCGCCGGTGTCATCGGTACGGAACACCAGAATCGCCAGGTCGCCAAGTACTTCGACGATCTGAAGGTCACTCGGTCGGAATTTGAATGCCACGGGTAACCATTGCACATCGTCTTTCGACGATATTTCGCGCCCTAATGGGAAGACGACCGCTTCGATTTCTTCGTGCATAAGAGATTTTACACGGTCGATGTCGTGCGCAAGAAAGGCTTCTACGAAGCGCTCTACCAGGTGCTTCGATGCGCGTGGGACGCGGTGCTTGTCGGGTTTTAGTGCTGCCTTGGATCGATGCAGCGTGACCCGTGAATTTTCCTCGGAAATCGATAGTGCCCTAGATATTTCCTTGTGGGACATGTCGAAGACCTCTTTCAACACCAGTACGGCGCGTTGTTCTGGTTGTAATTGGTCGTAGAGGGCCTTGGCGGCATCTGTTACGAGAGGGTCTAAATCTTCGGGACCAGGCTCCTCCACTTCGACCGAAGGAAAGAGTGGAGCACTTCGTCGGTGCTCATCCATCCAGGTTCGAGACGCCACGCGAATCAAGAACGCAGAAGTCGTTTCGATCTTGTCATCAGTGAACGAGCGCGACGCGAATGTCTTCATCATGGCCTCAGAGACCAAATCTTCAGCGTCGAAAGGGTTACGGGTTAAGCCCAGGCAATATCGGAATAGTGCTAGGCGGTGCGGTTCTACTTCCTCTATGAACCGACTCCATTTATCCCGTAGTTCTTTTTCCGTATCAGACACCCAATCCTCCCATTTACGGCTTCAGTACAGGGTAGACCCAGATCGGAGTGATTTCGTTACAAATTTGTTCGCGCAGAGCTTGATCAGTTGCGAAATCGCGAAAGTCTCGCAGTCAGTTACGGGCACATAGCTGCCGTTGCAACCCTCTCAATTCGAGCGTCCGCTTTATGCGGTATACAGTACGCTATCAAAGTGTGTACTCCAGCTATCGAAATGCCAACCCGAAAACGCTAAGTTGTTGATTATTGGGGTTGCCCACACCTGTTTCCCCGTGCGAATGTATACAGATGTCTAATAAACTGTGTATTTTTCCAGCTCAAAATATACGCTGACGAGCGCTTTATTTTTCGTCTTCGATATCAGTAGATGGATGATAGTGTGCGGAAGTGGTTGACCAGAACAAGACCACCAAATGTAATGTGTAGCTATGAGTCGAGGAAGTGGTCGTAGCGCGATGTTTTTATTGAGTATAAAGAGAGTAGCGATGAGTGCTGGAGTGTTATGGATTAAGCAGATGGAAGGATTATTCGTCTGAGCGCTCGCGCTCATACTCACCCTTCGGGCTGCGCACAGACGTCGCTGCGCTTTGGTCTGTGCTTTGTTCTCTCCATCAGCATTCGCTGACTCCGAGTCGAACCCTGGATTCGAATCGGAAGGGGTTAGTTTTTCAGGGGCGAGTTGGTAACTGGCATATTTGTTTTTATATGGCGGAGAGGGAGGGATTCGAACCCTCGATAGGGGTTACCTATACTCCCTTAGCAGGGGAGCGCCTTCGGCCGCTCGGCCACCTCTCCGAAGCGGCGGTATTGTAACTGGAAGCCTGGCTCGAAACACTACTGGAAAGGTGAATTAGTGAGGATAGTTTCATGGCGCGGTTGTGACCTCGATTTCGGTACTCGCGCCCACTAGATTGTATTTCTTCAGATAACCACGGAGTTGGTGATAGGTAAGACCTAGGAGTTCGGCTGCCTTGCGCTGGTTGTGTTTGGCATGGTCCATCACCTTTTCGATTAGGCCAACTTCATATTCAGCAATGTGCTCCTTCAAAT
>QIGP01000241.1 GCA_003228965.1 Gammaproteobacteria bacterium | reverse complement strand
AAATGACCAATTTGTACGTCGTAGTCTAACAGCACTCCGATATCAACGATCACACCACGGCCGATGGGATGTAGAGGCTTCGATCACAGAGCCAGCCATTACGACCGTGCTGGACCCAGGGTTGCATCCCGCGACACACTGGCGGCCGGGTGAGTCAAGACCGGACACGTCATGCCCTGACTTTCCAGCGTTTCCTGGATGCGGCTGCGCACCTGGACGTTACCTATGGCTACTACTGCTTCCTTCACCGCACTACCGTCGGGAGGTGAGCCGAGTACCTCCACACCGAGCAGCATTTTCCAAGCGTCCGTGGCTTCATCTACGAAGCACTCGATTTTCCAGCCGCACAGCACGGCCAAATTGGCTACACGGCGCGCATATGTACCAGCTCCAAATATGATCAACTTACGCATCTGCAATCAGTTCATTGTACAGAGCTTCCATCTGTCCCACGCTCTGTTTCCAATTGGCGCGCTCCTCTACGACATACCGGTTCATGGCAACCGCCTTGTTCATCATCACTGGATCCGCAATCGCAAGCTTCAAGACCCGCGCCAACGAAACCGCATCCCCGGCTGGATATAGGCTGCCGCTTACCCCGGATTCTAGCCACTGGGTGTTGGCGGGAATAGCGGTGGCCACCGGAAAACAGCCAACTGCCATGGCTTCATTCAAGGATATGTTGTTGCCATCCGAATGTGCTGGCGTCACGAAAATATCTGCTTCAGCAAGCATCGCTGGCAGGCTATCGTGGCCCACACGGCCGGTAAACCGGGTTTGCCCGGCGAGACCACGCTGCTCCACAAGTCTCCGAAGTCTTGCGCATTGAGAACCATCACCAACCAGATTGAGAGTAAATGCGACATCGTCGCGTTTAAGGAGTGTCGCCGCTTCGATAAGGGCCTCGACATCGTAAACCGGTTCGAAATTACGCGTGCATATTATCCGCCAAGGTCGTTGCACCCTCACAAAGTCGCGTGAACGGTAGGCAAAACATTCTACATCAACGCCAAATGGCACGGCCTGAATTCGTGCTGCCTGTACACCAAGTTTTTCCACACTGAGATTCATATGCTCCGCGACTGTGGTGACGGCATCGGCCCGCGCCAGTGAAAATTCCGCCAAATAGCGGTAGAAGCGTGATCGCCAGGGGCTGATGAGAACGTCTGTGCCCCAAGCCGTCACCATCAGCGGATGCAGCCCCGCGGCGGCGGCCAGAAATCCGTAACTGGTGACATATTGGGCATGCACGATCTGCGGACGCAGCCGCACACCAAGTCGGCGCAACGCGGGTATGGCGAATACGTACCCTGCCTTCCCCAGCCCCAAGACGGGAAGCACGTGCAGTACCGAACCTTGCGTCTCAAAAACGCGAAAGCTCGCTAAATGCACTTCGTGGCCGCGTGCGACCCATTCTTCGACCCAGCGCCGCGTATGCATGCTGGGCGCATCAGAGACCATTAAAATCCGCATCTCAAAGCAATCCCATTCGGTTGTAAGTGTTTGTAAGCTTGTGAAGCATCTGACGCCAACCTACCGGATAGGAGAAGTTCAGCGCGTCTTGAATACCCCCTCCCTCGTAGAGGGTCCGGTTGTCCAACTCCCGGAACTTTTCTATGCTGAACGGCATGGGGCGATGGACAAAAGACGCAAATCCCGAAAAAGTTACACCCATGCCCGCCGCCAGAAGCCGCGGCAAGCGACGTCGCGGCGGCGGCACATGCAGTTCACCTGCAATAAACTCGATAAAATCCTTAAGTGGTGCTGGCGTGTTGATAATAAATGTGCGGTTTGACATTGATGCCAGAGCTGCCCTCACCAGTGACTCTACCACGTCTTCAACCGCCACGTAATTAACGAAACTCGCAGCGGTTGTCACGTAAGCAAAACGGCCCGACTTTACAGCGCGAATTAGACCCAGCAGCGGGTTTCCAGAACGCGGATTGACGCCGACTACGTTGCTCGGCTGAAGAATAATCCACTGAATACCAGAGCGCTCGCACGCGTCCCGCACCAGATCCTCGGCCGCTTTCTTGCTACGCTCATAGGGATTCCTTGGAACCTGCGCCTGCCCGGCTTGCACCACGCCAGCACGTTGCCCCGCGCCATAGGTTCCCACACTGCTCAGATATACAAACCGCCGTACACCGCTTCCCGCGGCCCAGGCTAGCAACCGCTTGGTACCTTCGACGTTCACGGCTTGCATTAGTGAGGTATCCCGCTTTTCCGCGGCCACGTGGACCACTACACGTGCCGTCAGTGGGAGCGACAATGGCTTGCTCAAATCGCAGGTCACCCAATTCAGGCCAAGCTTATTTTGACCAGGATGCGAGGGCATATGACAACCCAGTGACACTGTCAGAAACCTTTCCTGACCGAGCCGCGGCATCAACGCCTGACCGACCAAACCGCTCCCTCCGGTCACGAATAAATCGAACTGTGCATTTTGCGTACTGCTGACGGATGTATTCATTACACGCACATAATCCAGTAAACGATTCAGGTGGTCCCATCCAGGAATTTCCGGGCGCCGTGCTCGTATAACCTCAAATACGCTTTTGCCATCTGATCCAGGTCAAAATGACCACGGGCGTGCTCCCTGGCGTATTCCCCCATCTTCGACCTCAGAGTGGTGTCCTCTACTAACTGCCTCATCGACGCGGCGAAGCCTGTGGTGTCGGTTGGCTCCGCGCAATCCCCCCCAGGATCAGCTTGTCGATGGTCAGATCCGAGACCGCGCGTCGCAGCCGGGCATTCTCCTGCTCCAGCTCCTTCAGCCGTTTGGCCTGCTCCACCTTGAGCCCGCCGTACTCCTTGCGCCATCGATAATAGGTCACATCGGTCACGCCCAGCGCCCGGCAGACCTCGGCTACGGGTTTACCTTGAGCGAGCAGCACGTTCGCTTCACGCAGTTTGT
>QIGP01000425.1 GCA_003228965.1 Gammaproteobacteria bacterium | reverse complement strand
GGGTGTTAAGGCCGCGTCGTCGACTGAATCAATCCGTAATTAATTCATATATAACACGTGGTTATGCAGTTTGTGCCGGGATGGCGCCGGCTATTTTTTCTCCGCGACGTGGGCCATTTTTCGACCGTCAATGTAAATACCCCGGGACTGCCAGTTTGTTGTCGCTTTGTTGCCTTGAAGTCACGGTTAATTCGTTCTCGTTCGCAGAACACATGGCGAACAGTGGTTCGGAGGACAGCGTGTGGTGGCTTCAAGTTTGCGTAGGCTGCACGGCGTAGAGACCCCAAAGAGAATTTTGTATCCGCGTTTGTTTTCTCGCGTTGAACGAGTCTTTTTGTCCTCACCGGATTGCGGTTCGGTTCTGAGCGAGTTTGTGAGTGGCGTTGGTATTGTGAGTAGCGTTCCGTCTCCTCGTAAAAGTGTTGCGTCCTCGTGTCAGAAGTCAGTTTCAGTTGCGTTGCGTAGTGTTGAGTTCGCGTCGGGTCCTTCCCCAAAGGACACATTTTCCAGAGTGTTCGGGGACATGAGACGAGCCGTTCAGTGCCACAAGTCTAAGCGTTTGGCTGAGCGGTTCGTCGGGCCTTGTCACCGGATTTCTGTATCGCGTTCGTTCCGCGTAAGTCATTAGCGTTTTGTTGAGTTGCGTTGGTTTTTCGCTCTGAGTTCGAGCGATCAATATTGGTAACAACAGTTTGTGAGGCGTTGCGTGCAACAAGATCAACAAGAGTGGGCTTCAATCCATGAGTTGGTGAGTTCGGTTTTGGGCAAAGTCAGCATCGGTGCGGATGTTTTGCCCGATACGGGTCGCCAAAGGCCGCAGAGTCAAGCGGCAAACAGGTAATTCAGTTTTGGTGGGCGTGCGTTGATCCCACCATCCGAGTAGGCAAGCGCTTTCAGTGCGGAGAACATGCAACTCCCAAGGCGTCGTATTTAATGGTTCTCGCGTTGCGACGCTAAAGTATTGAGTGCGCTTGCCGCTTTAATAAGTCCCCCGCTTTAACGGTGGGGAGGCAACGGAGGCAAAACGATGAATCCCGATTATGTCAATTCCGTCCAGTGGCATCAGGCACTGGGTTACGCGAGGCAGGCATGTGCGCGGGTGTTTCGCGATGGTGGCTCGCCGAAGAATGCAATGCAGGTGTTTGGATTAAATACATCCCAAGGCGTTGCGGATGACTGGAGCAAGGCTGTTGAAGCTATTGCCGAAGTGCTGTGTAAGCACCCGGTCGGACAAGCCGCTTAGGGCATTTTTCTTGATTCTTCGATTCACGCCATGCGCTTAGGCGCATGGCGATCTCAGACATCTCGTGTTCGAGTCCTAGCCGCGCTCTCAGAGTGGGGCTTTTTTGGATTTCTCGATTCACGCCGCGCGCGATAGGGCGCGAGACGATCTCGAAGATCATTTTTTGGCTAGTTTTCGCTCGCGGTGGCTATTCCACGCTCTTGGCGTGGGCCACCTGTACTGGCACGCGGCACTAGCCGCGGGTCGCCTTGCTCCCCGGGCCTACGGCCCGAGTGGTTGAATTGCAAAAATTTTTCAAATTTTCGCATGTTGCTGACACCGGTACCAGCTCTGTTGTCTGCTCGCCTCCGGCAAGACGCTCCCCGGCCGCTCGTTGCGGCCGAGTGTGATTCTTGCGACCACTATTTCCCAAAATTTATCAGGGCTCGAGTTCAGTGTCCCAATACAGGTAGTCCATCCAGCTATCGTGCAGATAGTTGGGCGGAAACAGCCGGCCATTTTTGTGCAGTTCGAAAACTGTCGGACGGAATGGTGCCTGCGCGGGGTGCATGCCAACGGAGGCAGGCATCTTGTTGCCTTTCGCCAGATTGCACGGTGCGCACGCAGTGACCACGTTGTCCCATCGCGTCAGGCCGCCGCGCGAGCGCGGGATGAGATGGTCGAATGTCAGATCGTCGGGGCATGTGCAGTATTGGCAGGTGAACCGGTCGCGGAGGAACACGTTGAATCGGGTGAACGCCGGGTACCGAGCTGGCTTCACATAGGTTTTGAGGGAAACAACGCTTGGCAGCCGCATTTCGAAGGTTGGGCTGCGCACAAAGCGATCGTATTCCTGGACGATATTTACGCGATCCAGGAAAGACGCCTTTACTGCGTCCTGCCAGCTCCAGAGCGATAACGGATAGTAGCTCAGTGGCCGGAAGTCCGCGTTTAGAACCAGTGCCGGACAATGTGCCGGCATAGCAGCATGAGCATTCATGTTCCTGCTTCCTGACGGTTCTTCGATACGAAACAGGTGTTTCCACCTGATCTACGGCGCGGATACTAGAGCCTGATCCATCAATATGGAAGCTCTGTGAAGGTTTGGTAGTGCGTCAGTTTGAATTTTCTTTCTTCTTATAGGTCTTGGGGCGTCCTGGTTTCGGGGCTTCCTCATCAAAGATTGCCAGTAGGTCTTCCCATTTCACGAGCTTGTCGATGATATCTGCTTCCATTGCTGGTGTTACTCGAAGCGTTTTGTGTATCCGAATAAAGTTATACCAGACGGCATAAATTGCGACCATGTGGGCGTGGTTCTCGAATTTTTTGGAGAATGCGTTGGTCAAGCGAGTGAAGCGACGGTTGTGCATGCGCATCGTCAAGTTGCTGCGCTCGATGTAGCTGGTTGAGATGTGCTTTTCGTCTGGATCACCTTCGACCTTGTTCTTACGAATGCCAGTGCAAACAGCAGGGCTATAGCGTTTCTCAGCTTCTGGTGACTTGCCGTACAATTTCACCAACATCGCGTAGTCGATGTCAGACCCGAATGCACTCTCGACCGCTTCCAGATAGGGTCGGTGTCCATCTGACGTTAATTGCACACGATTGGCGAGACGTGCTGCCAGATCATCAATGAACATCTTTGCGCTGTAGGCATCGCGACCACCAACGAAGTGGCCGATGATGAGCTTGCTATCGGCATCAAGGG
>QIGP01000193.1 GCA_003228965.1 Gammaproteobacteria bacterium | reverse complement strand
CGGCGTCAGCCCAGCTTCAGTCTCGCGTATGGCCGGTGGTCACTTTCTCCTTGGAACCAACACCAAAGAGTGGGAGCTCGCGGCGTTGCTGGTACGACTCTATCGAGGTCTCGACGCCATTATGGCAGGCGACGAAGCCGCCATGCGTGCCTGGATGACTCACCACAATCACGACTTGAATGGACACCCTGATCAGCTGATTCGACACATCACAGGACTGGTGGATAGCGTTGCCTACGTGGACGCCTTCCGAGCTAAAGTCTGAAGCGCGGCCACTTGCGGGCAAAGCGTGGCGGGTGGTCGAACACCAGCATACGCACGCCACTCGCAAGCTCGTCGACACGCAGCAGGAACAGCAACTGCTCGAGGACATTCTCGATCAGTCCAAACCTCAGTACCCGGACAACGTAGCCCACTACGACTATCTGCTTAAAACCCCGTTTCGGTACTTGCCGGCCAACCGCTATGGCTCTCGCTTTCGACGAGCTGCCAGCCGCGAAGGCGTGTTCTATGCCTCGGCCAGGCTCCCGACAGCGCTTGCCGAAACCGCGTACTACCGCATTCGCTTTTTTCAGGCTACGGAGTCAAAGCTGCTGCCCAGACCGCGCGCCCAGCTGACGGCGTTTACAGTAGCTTACTCAACAACTTTCCATATCGATCTGCGCAAACCACCGCTCGATCAAAATGCCGACGAATGGACAAGCCTTACGAGTTACCACCGAACGCAGAGTTTTACTGATACCGCGCGTGAGGCTGACATCGAGTTAATCGCCTACGAATCGGTTAGAGCCTACGACCGCGGCGTCAACTACGCCTTGCTAAAGCCTTCTGCGTTTCGCGGTACTCGCCCCATCGATCGACAAACCTGGTACTTCTATTTGTCGCCAGTGGAAGCGCATTTCTCACGGGCTCACGCGACAGGTCCCGAAGACCATTGCACCTTCGACCGCGCTCAGTTCGACGTCATGCCACCGATAATTCCCTAGTCTCTGAACTTAAGGTGGGCTACTCACACTACATTGATCGTTTATTGCTAAACTTGCGACTGGTTCTTGATTGCAGCAGACACGGACACCACTTATGCCCAAATACTCCGGCGAACCTCAGTTCAAACACGGTAAGCCATCTCGCATTGGCGTGCTGGTCGCGAACTTGGGCAGCCCGGACGAGGCTACGACCCGCTCGGTAAGGAAGTACCTTGCCGAGTTTCTGATGGATCCGAGAGTGGTCGAAGTCCCTCGCGTAATCTGGCGCATAATTTTACACGGCGTGATTTTACGAGTACGCCCGAGCCGCAGTGCCAAAGCCTATCAAACGGTATGGGGCGAAGACGGCTCCCCGCTCATCAGTATTTCAAAAGCACAGGCCAAAGGCATTGCCGCCAGGCTAAAAGAGCGCTACGGCGACGACATTGTGGTCGAGCTCGCCATGCGCTACGGCAACCCCTCAATACCGGGCGCACTAGAAAAACTCAATGCTCAAAACGTACGAAACCTGCTCGTGTTACCGCTTTATCCCCAGTACTCAGGCGTTACAAGCGCGTCTACGTTCGACGCCGTTGCCGCTGTGTTCACACGCAAACGGTGGATACCCGAACTGCGCATGATCAATCAGTACCATGACCACCCAGGCTATATTGCGGCTCTGGCCAAGTCGGTTCGTGACTACTGGCAGCAACACGGTCGCGGAGAACGCCTATTGATGTCCTTCCACGGTATCCCAAAGCGTTACGTGGTCAACGGCGACCCTTATCATTGCCAGTGTCACAAAACCGCTCGTTTGCTTGCTAACAAACTTGAGCTGGACGACTCACAATGGAAAGTCTCTTTTCAGTCAAGACTTGGCCGCGAAGAATGGTTGAAGCCTTACACCGGCGAAACTGTAGAGGAATGGGGTAACGAAGGCCTGAAAAAAATTGACACCATATGCCCGGGTTTCTCTGCCGACTGTCTTGAAACACTCGAAGAAGTGATCGACGAGTATGGTGACTTGTTCAAAGAACACGGCGGCGACGAGTTGCGCTATATTCCGTGTTTGAACGACGCCGAGTCGCATCTTGATTTTCTAACCGATTTAATCAGCGCTAATCTCAGTCCGTGGGTCGACGCGATTACCACCACAAACAACGACGCGGCTTTACTCGACTCGAAACAGCGCGCGGCGGCAATGGACTCTACGGTACAGCACCGAGGTTAACGCAAGCGTATAAGACTGCGCGACACCCCTCTTTTTTTACAAGGACTGTCGCCAGATAACCTTGTCTACTCACTGAAAAGAATGACGCTTATGGCCAGACTACTTGAAGTCAGTATTTCTACCGAGCACATCCTCAAAGATATGGCGCTGTATGCCGAGCTTGGATTTCAAGAACGTACAGTTAACGAAACGGTCACTCACCACTACGGCGTACTTGGCGACACCGATTTTAGTGTAGGTCTTCACGAGGCCGAGTTTGCAAGCCCGACTCTCACTTACGTACTGCCCAACGTTGCCTGTTACGCTCCACTACTTGACCAGCTCAACATTGAATTTGAACAAGCGAATTTAAATGACGTCACATTCAATCAAATCAGCTTCTTCGATCCTGGCGCACAACGCATTAACTTGATTGAAGCCCGAACCTTTTCGCCCGCGTTCGACGACGGAGCTCAAGCGCACCAACTGGGCAAATACAGTCACGTAGAACTGCCTCACTCGCCGGAGCGGGAAGCGTTTTGGACGCGGTTGGAGGAAATCGTAAACCCTCCGGAAGAAGGCGCTCCATTCACTCCTATGATGCGGTTTAACCCGGACCTGCAGCGCCTTACCGCTCTCTACGAAGGCGACCTTGAAGGACTTATCGTGCACAGCGCCCAGCAAGGCTGGCAGCACTTTTCAGTAACAGAAGACGACCACGGACTGTACCGTACTCCTCATCAGTTCGATTTACG
>QIGP01000036.1 GCA_003228965.1 Gammaproteobacteria bacterium | reverse complement strand
GTACAGGACTAACGTCGGTTTGCAAGTTTCGCCACGATGAGGCACTTTGATAGACCGACTTTGGAACTAAAAATGACCAAGCGCGAACCTAAATCAGACAACGTACTACCGATGTCGCAAGCGGTCGATCCGGTGCGAGTGTCGGCGCCTGAGAACTATCTGAATCGTGATCTGAGCATTTTGCAGTTCAACCATCGCGTGTTGCAGCAGTCACTGGATTCTTCAATTCCAATGCTTGAACGGGTTCGCTACCTTTCAATATGCAGTAATAACCTCGACGAATTTTTCGAAGTACGTGTTGCGGGCCTACGCCACGTGGTTAACCGGCGCGAGGGTGGTTCGGGGCCCGACGACAGTAACCCGGCGGAACTGCTTAAACAGGTTTACGAAGAAGCCCACAATTTGGTGAACGAGCAGTACCGCATTTTGAATGAGGTGCTGGTGCCGGCACTGGCGGAAGAGAAGGTGTTCTTCCCCACAAGAGAGGAGTGGAGCGAAGCGGACCTCGACTGGGTACGCTTGTATTTCCGTCGCCAGGTGGCGCCGGTAATTACGCCCATTAGCCTCGACCTTACTCACCCCTTCCCGCGCCTCATTAACAAGAGTCTGCACTTTCTACTTCGCATAGACGGCATCGACGCCTTTGGTCGCGACCTTAACTACGCCGTGTTGCACATGCCGAGATCTCTGCCTCGGCTAGTCGAAATCCCGTTACACGCTGGCGAGTCCGAGTCGACACATCGTGTGATGTTGTTGTCGGAAATTGTACGTGAGTGTGCGCAGGACCTGTTTCCTGGCATGCACATTAAAGGGTGCTATCAGTTCAGGCTAACCCGCGACTCCGACCTGATGCTCGACGAGCTTGAAACCGACGACTTTGCGGTGGAATTGCAAAAAGAACTTATTTCGCGCGACTTTGGCGCTTCTGTTCGCCTCGAAGTTGGCTCGGGTTGCCCGAAAAAGGTCACTAATTTTCTGTTGCTAAAATGCGGCCTGACGGAAAAAGAGCTTTACGAGGTGAACGGTCCTGTAAACCTTAACCGTTTTTTGCAGCTGCTCGATATTGTAGACCGGCCCGATCTGACCTACGAAGGGTTTACGCCTGGTACCCACATCGAGCTGGAGCGTGGCAACTCGCTGCTCACACGTATTTCTGAACGCGACTACTTGTTGCACCACCCGTACGAAAGCTTTTGGCCGGTCGTAGAGTTAATACGTGAAGCAGCTCTCGACCCGCAAGTGTTGGCCATTCAACAAACGCTTTACCGAAGTGGTGCCGAGTCTCCAATTGTTGCCGCTATGATTGATGCGGCCCGTAGTGGTAAAGAAGTCACCGCAGTTATTGAACTACGGGCACGCTTTGACGAGGCCGAAAACCTCGTGCAGGCGCAGCGGCTCCAGGACGCAGGCGTATTGGTGGTCTACGGCGTTGTAGGTTACAAGACCCACGCTAAAATGATGTTGATTGTTCGGCGCGAGAAGAAAAAGCTGAAGCGCTACGCGCATTTGGGTACAGGCAACTACCACACCTCGAACGCGAAAGTGTATACCGACTACAGCTTGTTCACGTCGAATAAAGCAATTTGCGAAGACGTGCAGCGAGTGTTTCAACAACTCACAGGCATGGGCACAGTCACAAAACTCAATAGTATGTGGACTGCACCGTTTACGCTAAGAAGTCGTATTATCAAAGCGGTACGGCGCGAAATAAAACACGTGAAAGAGGGTAACGCGGGCCACGTGGTGGCCAAGCTCAATTCGCTAGCAGACCCAATGATTATCGAAGAGCTCTATCGAGCGTCACAGGCCGGCGTTAAAATTGACCTGCTCGTGCGCGGCGTGTGCTGTTTGCGTCCTGGGGTGGAAGGTTTGTCTCAGAACATTACTGTGCGCTCCATAGTGGGACGTTTTCTAGAGCACTCGCGTGTTTACTACTTTGCGGACAACGGCGAGGACAGGCTGTACTGCTCGTCCGCTGACTGGATGGAACGTAATCTCGACCGCCGGGTCGAGACGTGCTTTCCTGTTTTGCAAGAAGACCTTAAGGTTCGACTTAAAGAAGAGTTAGTTGGCGAATATTTGTGCGACACCGGACTGAGTTGGACTTTGCTCCCCGACGGTAGCTACGAAAGGCACACCACGCGTGGCGCACCGCGCAAGGTTCAAGAGCGACTGCTTAAAGCACTTTCAAGGTAAATCACTGTTAACCAAAGCTGTTGGAAAATTGAGTTTACTGAGTTGTTAATTTCTATTGGGATACAATAACTGCTTTGGTGGCGTACCCATACACGGCCATCGGCGTTCGTCTTGCAGCAAGTGGAATACTGGCTATCTGGCAACGGGATGTGGAACAATGCCGTTGCGACAAATGGATAGGTTATCTTGGGAGTAGAGAATTGGATAATGATTGTAGCGGGCCTGTCAGCCGTGTTGCCAGGCCTGGCGTGACATGCATCGGCACGGCAACCAGGGCATAAGCGCCTGTTTTTTTTGAGAGCCTTGGCCGAGGTTGAAGGGTGTAGGCAAGGACTCAATACAGACAGCGGCGATTAACTGATATGGAACTGAACCTCATAGTTTTGCTGCATACCTTACTTGTTGTGGCGTTCACTCTGCGGATTTTGTTACGCGACGAATTGTCTCCAACATCCAGGTTGGCGTGGTTCATTGTAATCACGATTGTTCCTGTAGCAGGTAGCCTTATTTATTTCCTGTTTGGTGAGATCGATCTTGGCAAATCTGCCAATCTCCGTACCAAGGAGATTTTTGATGAAATTCGGGTTCAGGCTCGTTCTGCATTGGGGAATGCGGACACCCTGGATAGTGATGTCGACCAACAGTATCAGGCTGCATTTAGATACGCGGCGTCGATCAATGGATTTAATGTTGTCGCGGGCAACAGCGCCGAACTAATGTCAGACGCACGAACGGCACG
>QIGP01000177.1 GCA_003228965.1 Gammaproteobacteria bacterium | reverse complement strand
CAACAACAACAGTTGGACATCGATTGCCGAACTGAATGTGCTGGATGGCAACGGTGACGCCATTGATCGTTCAAACTGGCAGGTGACAGCAGACAGTGCTGAAATTGGCACACCTGCTCAAAGCGCTATTGACGGTAATCCGAACAGTATTTGGCATACCGTTTGGGCACCACCTGGTCAGGACAACGACCCCAAACATCCGCACGACATAGTGATTGACCTTGGTGCTGGCTACGCCATTACGGCCTTGAACTATTTACCTCGACAGGCAGGAGCGAACGGCCGAATCAAGGATTACGTACTTCAAATTAGCGAAGACGGTTCTAACTGGAATACTGTAGCGACGGGTACATTTGTTAATGACTCGCTTGCAAAAATCCTCCTCATTGGAGCCGATTCCGATTCTGTGATGGCCAGCCCGGTCATTGCCGGACAGTCGGGTACTACGCAAACATTCACAGTAACGGGCGACGTCGGCCTTGAATATCGCTTTAGCTTTGGTGACGGAATACAAAGCGAATGGAGCACGGACAACCAGGTAACGCATTCGTATACTCAGCCTGGTCGGTTTGTTGTTGTGGTAACAGCACGAAACCCGGTCACGGGACAAGAGACGCAGCGCTCGTTTGCCCACATCGTATACGACAGTACAATTGACACCGAAAACCCCAATCGCTGGCTGTCTTCAAGCAGTATTGGTTATCACCCCGATCTCGATCAGGTTTGGAACGTTAACCCGGACAACGACAGCGTTACCGTGAGTGACAGCACCAGTTTCGCCAAAATTGCCGAGCTTGCAGTAGGCGAACATCCGACAACGCTTGCTTTCGATCCATCAGGCCGTGTGTTGGTCGTCAATCGCGACAGTGGTTCTGTCAGCGTTATCAATGCCACCAGCCTGGCGATTGTCGACACTGTTGAGTTGCCTAATTCGCGCAGCCAACCGTACGGTATTTTGGTGCCAAGAAGCGCCGTCAACGGCAACGCTACTGGTGCCGTAATTAGTCTGGAAGGAACCGACGAACTGGTGTCACTTGACCTTAACACTCTGGCCGTTACTGCATCGATTGAGACCGTTTCAAATCCGCGACATCTGGCGCAAAGCCCGACAGTCGACCAGCTGTATGCAGCCTCCTTTATTACGCCTGGCGTTGACAATGAATTTACCGCCCTGCCGGTGGTCGCCAACGGCACCCGTGCTATGCACACCGTGAATTTTGCCAACATGACGACGGCCAGTTTTTTCAATATGCAGCATAGCAATCGGGAACGTTCCGAGAACTCAGGCCCAGGGTTGCCGAACTATCTTGGTTCTATTGCCGTCCATCCGGCCGGCACTTCGGCGTTTATACCCTCGAAACAGGACAACTTGTTAGGCGGCTCAATTCGTAGCAACGGCTTACTCACATTTGATCAGACTGTACGGGCTATAAGTTCGGAAATAGTTCTGGATGGAGCGCAAAGTCGTGAACGTCTGGTAGGCCGGATTGAACACGACAACGCGTCGGTTGCGACAGCCGCCGTTTACGGGCCTTACGGTATTCACCTATTTACAGCGCTCGAAGGCAACCGTCAGGTTGCTGTGAGTCTGCCCGAGAATAACTCAGAAATCGTACGCTTTGACGTTGGACTTGCTCCTCAGGGGTTGGCGTTGTCTCCCGATGGTAAGACGCTCGCCGTGCATAACTTTATGAGCCGCACGGTGCAGTTTGTCGATATTAGTGACATCGTCGATTTTGGTGGACTCTCCGCCGTTACGCTTGCAGAAGTCGCAACTGTAGCAACGGAATCTTTGGACGCAGAAGTATTTTACGGCAAGCAGCTTTTTTACGATGCGAAAGACGACCGGCTCGCCGCTCTCGATTACATGAGCTGTGCAAGTTGCCACGAAGATGGCGGCGACGACGGCCGGGTGTGGGACTTCTCCCAGTTTGGCGAAGGCCTGCGCAACACAATCACACTGCGCGGTCGTTCGGGTACGGGGCACGGGTTCCTGCACTGGACCGCTAACTTCGACGAAACACAGGACTTCGAAGGTCAGATTCGCAGTTTCGCCGGGGGCTCCGGTCTTATGGACGACAACGATTTTTTCAGTGGAAGTCGTAGTGAACCTCTGGGCGATCCTAAAACCGGTTTGAGTGGAGACCTTGATGCGCTGGCGGCTTATATTGCTTCACTCACGAAAGGAGAGGCGAGTCCTTACCGCAGCGCTAACGGTTCATTGACTGCCGAGGCAGAAGCGGGCCGTCAGGTGTTTAACGACAGTGGATGTGCCGATTGCCATACAGCTCCAAGGTATACGGACAGCAGCCTGGTTAATTTGCACGACGTCGGAACACTCACAAATAATAGCGGTGGTCGCCTTGGCGGCGTGCTGGAAGGCATCGATACGCCATCTTTAATTAGTGCGTGGCAAACACCACCATACCTTCACGACGGTTCGGCCGAAGGCGTGTCGGATGCGGTAAGCGCGCACAACGGCGTGAGCCTCAGTGATACTCAGCTTACCCAAATTAGTGCTTACGTTACGCAGTTGGATGAAACTACGGCTCTTATTGTTGACACACCCTCCGTTGTCTATCGTGCTGGCACGCTTAACTTTTCGCAGCCAAATAGCGCAACGTGGTTTACTGTGACGTTCGATGCGCCGTTCAATGACACGCCCGTTGTTGTCATGGGCGCCTTGTCGTTAAACGGCGGTGACCCGTCTACTGTGCGTGTACGTAACGTCACCAATAGCGGCTTTGAATACCAGTTGGATGAATGGGACTACCTTGACGGCGCGCACACGACAGAGGCGACTAGCTGGCTGGCAATAGTTCCTGGTCAGCACAATCTGGGCGGACTTGCAGTAGAGGCGGGGGCTATATCGGCCGATAGCACAAAACGTAGCCATAGCTACGCTCAGCCGTTTGCGTCTGCACCGTTGTTGTTTAGTCAGG
>QIGP01000292.1 GCA_003228965.1 Gammaproteobacteria bacterium | reverse complement strand
GGCAGGGTCAACCAGCGGGTAGCGTAAATGCCAGATAGAGCCTTGCTCTTCTTCAGACAATACTTCAAGATCTGACAGGGCGGTGTGCAGAACAGGGTCCCAGTTAACCAGGCGCTTGCCGCGATAAATCAGGCCTTCTCGATGAAGTTCAACGAAGACTTTGCGCACGGCGTCAGAACAACCTTCGTCCATGGTGAATCGTTCGCGCTCCCAGTCAACCGAGGCGCCCATGCGGCGCAGTTGCTGACTAATATTGTCGCCCGATTCCGCTTTCCATTCCCACACTTTCTTAATAAATTCTTCGCGACCCAGGTCGTGGCGCGTGAGGCCTTTTTCATTGAGCTGTCGCTCAACTACCATTTGCGTGGCAATGCCGGCGTGGTCCGTACCCGGCTGCCAGAGCGTATTCCTACCGGACATACGGTGGTAACGAGTCAGTATGTCCATGATGGTGTCCTGGAACGCGTGGCCCATGTGCAATGAGCCCGTCACGTTAGGAGGAGGAATCATGATCGCATAGGGTTCGCCTTCAAGACTTGGGCGGAAGCAGCCGTCTTTTTCCCATTGCTGGTAGAGGCGTTGTTCGATAGCGCTGGGGTCGTAGGATTTATCCATTGCGAAAGCGTCTTATTGGTCTGAACGTCACGGACGTTCTTTTAAGTGAAGAGAGTTACAGGTTATGACTGTTCAAATCATACCCGCGGTCGCGATAAAACTTAAAGCGTTCCCGAGCCGTAGCGCGTGTTGGCGCATCTCCGCCAACCACTTCCATGACCCTGTCGAGACGAGAAAAGAAGTCGGGCACAGACGTACAAAGATTAATTAATATCTCGGTGTTGGGCCGTGGCTCCTGGTCGTGGCCAATCAGGATTGGAGCCGCATCGGGAAAGCGCGTGTTGATGTCGTCGTCAATCATCGCGTGGGGGACAAAACCACCTCCGCGATAGGTCCACATGAAGGTGTCAAGGTTTTTGGCCTCCGCCTGCGATTGCGTATGTACATGGACGCGGTGGCCATGCACATGCGCTTTCTCGGCAAGTCGACAAGCAACGCTCAAGCGGGCTGAGTCGGACTCGTCGGCAATAATGTAAAAATCAACGCGAGTCATAGCAGCAAGCGAACTAACCCTGGTTGAGGATGTAGTGTGCGAGTAAACCTACGGGTCGACCTGTTGCGCCTTTTTGCTTACCTGATTTCCAGGCGCTGCCAGCGACATCCAGGTGGGCCCAGTTCTGATCTTTCATAAAACGCCATAAGAAGCAGGCGGCCGTCGTGGCGCCGGCAGGGCGACCACCGACGTTAGCGAAATCGGCAAAATTACTCGACAATTTTGACTGGTAGTCCTCGGTCACAGGCATTCGCCAGGCGGTGTCACCAGCTTGCATGCCGGACTGGAGCAAGTCGTTGGCCAGTCCGTCGTGCGGAGACATGAGTCCTGAAAAATGTTCGCCAAGGGCGATCACGCAGGCACCGGTCAGGGTAGCCACATCGATAATGGCTTTAGGTTTGAATTTTTTGGTGTAAGTCAGCGCATCGCAGAGAATCAGGCGACCCTCTGCATCTGTATTGAGAATTTCTACGGTGTGTCCTGCCATAGTGGTCACAATGTCGCCCGGTCGTGTTGCGTTGCCGCTTGGCATGTTTTCACACGCGGCTACAACGGCTACGAGATTCAGCTTCGGCTGTAGCATCGCGACGGTTTTGAAGGCGCCGATAACGGCGCCCGCGCCACACATGTCGTATTTCATTTCGTCCATGGCCGCAGGTGATTTAAGCGAAATGCCTCCGGTGTCGAACGTGATGCCTTTACCGACCAGCGCCACAGGCGCTTCTTTGGCCGCCGCGCCTTTGTAGCGCATGACGATCAAGCGAGGCGGGCGGTCGGCGCCCTGGGTGACCGAAATAAACGCGCCCATGCCCAGTCGTTTAAGGTCTTTCATGCCCATAACCTGAACGGTTACGTTCTGGTAGGCTGAGGCAAACTTTTTCGACGTTTTAGCCAGATAGTCCGGCGTACAAATGTTGGCCGGCAAGTTGCCGAGATCTTTGGCGAGGCTTACGCCTTCGGCAATGGCGTGAGCCGTTTTAAACTCGGCTTTGGCTTTATTGCAGGCCGCGCGCGTCGAAAAGCCGAATTCAATTTTGCCAATTTTTGCGGTGCTCCTTGCCTTCGAGGTTTTGAGCTGGTCGAAGGTGTACATAGCCCGGTGGGCGGCAGCGATTGAGGCGCTGGCCACTCTGGCTGAGTCAGTGAAGCGCGCGGCGTTGCCGCCAAGGTTCAGGGAAATCGATTTAACACTGGTGTTCGATAGCGCTCTTACAGCCGCTTCCGTTGCCGCTTCGATTTGTTTAAGGCAGAAATCGCTCTTGTTGCCGCACCCTACGACCAGCACGCTCTTGGCGCGCACCCCTGGCAGGTTACGCAACAATGTGGTCGCACCACGAGTACCAGGCAAATCACCGGATTTAGCCAGTTTGCTCAAATACCCACCTGCGGCGGTGTCAATGGCTTCTGCGGCGCTATTAAGGCCACGCTTGGTGTAAGCCCCTACTACGACACAATCAGAGGGCTGGCGCGCGGCGTTACTTCCACTTGCGATGTACTGCATGTTTGTTTCTCCCTGGCGGTGGTCGGCACCGCGTCAGATATTCAACGGATCGGCAAGGAACTGATCTGGCCGTTCGGACGTCTAAACTTTAACTGGACTCATGAGCAGAATTAATCGTTAAGAGAAAACCCTGCTACCCCATGGATTCCGACGTACAATGGGGCATGAGTTTACCGGAAACCGGCGGTTATGGCGATGCGACATTAAACGGATTCGACCGTGAGAATACTTGACCGCTACATACTAAAAGAAGTGGGGCAAACCTGGTTTGCGGTCACCAGCGTATTGCTGGTCATTCTCGTGGGAAATCAGTTTGCCCGGATCCTTGGAGACGCGGCGGCCGG
>QIGP01000287.1 GCA_003228965.1 Gammaproteobacteria bacterium | reverse complement strand
GAGCGTGTGTACTTGATTACCAAGCGCCGCCGACCTGCGCTGGTATTCAGTCTGCCGTTGAGCATTTTTTCGGACAGCGACACAGAGCATATTGCCCGTTTTGAGACGAAGCTGTACTCTTTGCCGTCGCCGACACTGCAGGACATTGTGGAACATCCGAACCTGGGCCTGGCGTTTGCTCAGCCCAATGCCATGGATTTTTCTCCTGACCGATCATTCGCGGTAGTACACACGTACGGATATTCCTATTTATTCAGGCGCAGCAAAGGTCAAAGTTGGGCGCACGCGTTTGCGGCTCCTCCTGAACAAATTGATGTACCTTCCATGAAGCAGTCAGAGGCGGTTGCGGTAGGGTGGGACAACCGTTCGCTGTACTACACTAGCGAAGGTAAAATGCCTCCACTATATCGCCTGGTTCCCAAACCGGTCGTCACACTCCCAACAAAGGAACGCTCCCAGTGAAAATTAGAAGTTGGGTCATTTTAGTTGCCGCAGTGAACTGTTTCGCATGCACCTTGCTGAGTACGCCGGGTTCTCAAAATAACCGCACTGCGACCGATCAGCGAAACGTTTCGATCATGACGTTTAATGTAGAGAACCTGTTTGACACCACTCACGACGCGAATAAAGACGACTACACGTTTCTACCTAAAACGTCCAAAGACGACGACGAGCATCGGGCTCGTTGCAATGCGATCAAAGTGCGCTCGTGGCGCGAACAGTGTCTTAACTGGGACTGGAGTGAAACGGCTCTGGAGTATAAGTTATCCTCGATTGCCGAGGTTATAGAACTGGTAAATGGCGGTCGGGGACCGGATATAATTGCGTTTCAGGAAGTTGAAAATGCAGCGGTTCTGGAGCGTCTTAGTCGGGAGTTTCTACCTCAGGCAGGCTATTTGCCGCCGATACTGGTTGAAGGCAACGACGTGCGTGGAATTGATGTTGCGTTCTTGAGTCGGCTTCCAGTGATAGGCACGCCTAAACTTCACCCAATTGATTTTCTCGACATTAGTGAACGCCGCAAGGCGGACACACGCGGAATTCTTCAAGCCGATTTCGAATTGCCTGACGGGCAGTTGCTGTCGGGGTTCTCAGTGCATTTTCCCGCACCGTTTCATCCTTACCGTCTCAGAATCGATGCCTACAATTCACTCAATGCGCTCCTGAAAGAGTTGCCGCAAGATCGACTGGCGTTTGCGGCCGGGGATTTTAATACGCCTTCCCTTGAAGACAAGGAGCATTCATTGCTTGATCGATTTGCTGCTCCCAAGTGGCTCATCGCTCATCAGAACGGCTGTGCCGGGTGTAAAGGCACAAGCTATTATCCTCCTACAGATGATTGGTCGTTTCTGGATATGATTCTGCTGCGAAGATCAACAAATCAAAGTTCAAGGTGGACGTTGTTAAATTCTTCGACACGGTTGATTAATCAGCATCCTCAACAAAGGACCGCGGATGGATACCCGCTCAGATTTAGCGTGTCACCACTGTCTGGTGTGTCGGACCACTGGCCCTTGTTGATTGAGCTTGGGCGTGGGCCAACTGTCGGGCTGTAGAGTCAAAAAATGCGGGTAGAAACCCCCTGAACTTGTCTTAGAAGTGGAACGAGTCTAATAAAAAGACCGGCTTAACGATTTTTATCAGGTAAGCGTCTGAAAATTCACATAAAGAGGACCTAAACGGTTGCGAATTTCCATGTACCTGTGTATTTTCTGCGGGCTTGGTAAGAATGCGCGGAGGTAGTGATCCGGTTATCGTGTGAAGCTTTGGATTTTGTACGATTATTGACCAACTTTTCACTGTAGTGTGTCTTTCGGGCCAATGGCGGATTGTCAGATCGCTGTTTCAGCGCGCCTAATGCGAAGGGTTACGCGATTTTGGTCGATTTTTACCATAAATGTACTCGATCGATACTCGCGTCACACGGTTTATCGCCCGAGTTTGGTACGTTTAGCTGCTGTGTCGAAGTGAGTCGGCACGGTGTTGAAACCAATGAAGTCTCGATAGTTAAATTACATCTAAGGAATTTGCGACAAAGCAATGCCGATACGGATATTCAATAACTATATTCACCGTCAGGTTTTTTACCTCGCTGTAATCGAAGCAACCATTATGATGCTGAGCGTCTACGGCGGTGCCTATTTGCGCTTTGGCGGACGTCTTGCAAGCGTGGTTGACTCCATCGGTAGCCTCTGGCCAAGAGCGGTGCTGATTAGCCTGGTCGTGATCGCCAGCATGGTCTCCATGGGGCTGTATCACGGACGACTGCGTACAAGGCTTAGCGGAATCGCGGTTAGAGTCCTTGTCAGCTGTCTGGCTGCGGGCGCAGCACTGGCGCTGCTCTACTACTGGCTTCCGGGCCTTTATATCGGGCGTGGTGCACTGGCCATCACCATGTTCCTGATTCTCTCAGGTGTCTTATTCACTCGCTTACTCTTTTTCAAGCTGGTCGACGACAGGATCTTTCGTCGTCGTATCCTGGTTTACGGGGCAGGCGAGAAAGCCGCCAATATCGTCGGCTTGAGACGTCGTTCTGATCAGCGCGGGTTTAAAGTTATCGGGTTTCTTCCGGCGGAAAACGCTGAACAATACTCGGTGCACCCCGACAAGCTTCTACGGCCTACCGGGACAATTTGTGAGCTTGCGGTTGAACTGGGCATTGACGAAATTGTCGTGGCTATCGATGATCGCCGCAAGGGTTTACTGGTGCAGGAGCTTCTCGAGTGTAAGCTTCATGGCATTGGTGTAGTAGATGCCATGTCGTTCTTTGAACGCGAAACTGGCAAAGTGAAGCTGGATTTACTTTATCCAAGCTGGATGATCTTTTCTGAAGGATTTTCACGTAATCCGTTCAGAGTTTTTACCAGCCGTGTGTTCGATATTCTGGCGGCACTCTTTCTATTATTTTTGACCTGGCCTTTCATGCTAGTTGTTGTCGTTGCGATATGGCTTGAGGATGGCCTGC
>QIGP01000221.1 GCA_003228965.1 Gammaproteobacteria bacterium | reverse complement strand
GTGTGGCAATCTCCGTCAGGTTGTCGCGAACTCAATTGGTTACGCTGCCGTAGCGTTAAGAGATTGCCGCGCCCTTCGGGCTCGCAATGACATAGCTCTCTAGTGCTCGCAATGACGTAACTCTTTAGGGCTCAATGACGTAACTCTTTAGGGCTCGCAATGACGGAGTGTTCGCGCTCGCAATAACATCGCCTAAATAATGGTCAGACTCTCGCCTAGGCAAACGCCTCAATACCGTCATTAAACAACCAAGCTTTTGGCACAGTAGTGAGAGTGGTACGCTGGACGTATCTTGATACCTTCCACCGCGTGCAACAGGAGTTACTCATGAGCAAGAACATTGTCATTTGCCTTGATGGAACATGGAACGACAAAGACGACGAAGACAAGCTGTCCAACGTGGCCTTACTTCACGAAATGAGTGAACACGACCCCGCCGGTCAACTCGCGTATTACGATAAAGGCGTAGGCACTGATGGTTGGTACGACAAAAAGCTCGGCGGCGTGCACGGCTCGGGGTTGTCTAACAATATTCGTGAGGCGTACGCCTACCTTGCCGAACACTACGACATCGGCGACGCCGTTTACATATTTGGTTTTAGTCGCGGAGCGTTTACCGCTCGCTCACTGGCGGGGCTTCTGTTTAACGCAGGGCTTCCCAACCCTGGAAACAGCTCTGCTGTAGAAATCGAAAGACTATACGACAGCTACAAGAGTCGAAACACTGACAAACTAACCGCACACAAAGCGCTAGGCCGTCACTGCCCCGTTCGCTTTCTCGGCGTTTGGGACACCGTGGGCGCACTGGGTATACCGGTGTCCTTCTTGAGGGACGGTTCCAACAAGGTCTTTGGCTTTCACGATACTCGCCTGAGCCCCGAAGTAGTTTTCGCCTGTCACGCGGTATCCATTGACGAAAAACGCGCATCGTTTGAGCCTACGCTGTGGCATGAAACGCCGGATAACGCAGACCGTATTCAACAAGTGTGGTTTAGTGGCGTGCATTCCGATGTAGGTGGAGGCTACCCCGAACGTCACCTGTCGGACATTGCGTTAAAGTGGATGTGCGAACAGGCAAGCTCAAACGGATGGCGGGAAAAACCTGACCACGGCCACGTGCTAAACCCCGACCCCACTCAAGCTATTCACAGCTCAGCTTACAAACTGTTTGGTAAAGAGCTTGGCGTTGAAGAGCGTCTCACGCTCAGCGGCACCAAAGTTCATTCGAGCGTTCTTGAAAAAATTAGCGCGGACAGCGGCTACGACCCCGTGGCGCTAAAAAAGCACCTGAGCAGCAGGCAAACGCTTGAACCCTACAACGTAGTTGATTAGCGCGCTTGCAACGCGCTAGCCACCGGGAGTCAGAATGTGTTGAAGCTGCACTAGAGAGTTCACTACATAGTTCGGTGCGTGATGGTCACTGGTCCACGAGCGGCCAAAACGGTTAACCCAGACAGTCGGTATCCCCAGTAGCGCGGCACCTTTTACGTCGGTAATCAGATCGTCACCAATGTGCAGCATTTCGTGAGGCTCAAGCTCGTGTGCGTTAAGCCCTGCTTCAAACATGTGGGGCGCAGGTTTGGCTGCACCCACCGAGATGGCGGTCAAATAGGTTTCGAACGAGCTGTGGAGCGGCGTGCGTTTTACGCACGCGTTGCCGTTCGTTAGTGCAAGACACGTGTAGTTAGGCGCGACTTTTTTAAAAAACGGCTCAACGTCGTCGAACAGGTCAATAGTGTTGCGTGCATAGGTGAACGCTTCGAATGCGCCCTCGACGCCGTCACGATTGTATCCGGAGCTTTCCAGTAGACGGCCAAGGTACTCTCTGCGCAAGAAACTCAAATCGTGACTGCTGTCAGGAAACTCGTCAAAAACTTTCGCACGTAAATTCAACACGCTGCTGTCGGTAAAAAAATTGTGCGTGTCGGGGTAGTGTTCGAGCAACCATTCGCGCGACGCGGTTTCAGCCGCTTGAATGACAGGCATGACCGCCCACAACGTGTCGTCGAGATCGAAGCTCAGTGCTTTGATGTGGCTGAGGTCGACGGGTTTTGGCGTATGTGTCGCCACGTTAAACCGCCACGTAGTCTCGGTACTGCGGACGCCACATCGACTTTTCGACGCTCGCTTCCAGTTTACCCTCAGGCAACGTGCCAACGCCCTGCTCAACCGCCTGACGAATGACCGCGCACGCCACCTGGTGACTTACCTCGCGTAAGCGTTCAATGCGGGGAAAGAGAAGCCCTTGCTGCAGTTCGGCCGCGGTAAGCGCTTGGGCTAACGCCTCGGCAGCTGCAGAAATCATTTCGTTGGTAATAGAAGTTGCCTTGGACAGCAGTGCGCCTAGTCCCACGCCTGGAAAAATAAAGGCGTTGTTGCCCTGCCCCACCTTGTAGGTTTTGTTGTTAAAGGTAACGTCGGCGAACGGGCTGCCTGTGGCAACAAGCGCCTTACCGTGGGTCCAGTCGTAGATATCGCGCGGCCTCGCTTCCGACAAGTCGTTCGGATTAGAGAAAGGTAAAATTATGGGTCTTTCAGTGTACTCGCTCATGCTCTCAATGACCTGCTGAGTAAAAGCACCGGCCTGCCCTGACGAGCCAATTAGTACCGTTGGACGATAACGTTCGACTACCGACAATAAATCACGATCGAGAGAATTGGTTAGGTTAAATCGTGCGGCCACGTCCTCACTCCAGGCCATTTCCTGTTTGTAGGCGTCTCGAAGTGGCGCGTCGCTCACCAACAGTCCACGGCTGTCGAGCACCGCAACGCCTGCCATTTGGCCAGCTTCATCTACGCCCGCTTTGGCCAGACCGTTTTTAATTTGCCGGGCAATACCAAGACCTGCCGCTCCCGCCCCCAGAATGACGACGCGTTGGTCAGCAAGCTTTTGACCACTCACACGCAGAGCCGACTGAATGCCTGCAAGCGCTACCGCACCTGTACCTTGAATGTCGTCAGAATAGCCAGTGCGTTGTCTTTGCGAAAGTCTTCCCACTGCAGCATGACGTATGGAAAAGTCTCGCACACCGCTTCAACAAACTCTTCAACGAGTTCGTCGTAGGCTTCACCGCGCAAACGCCGTTGTCGCCAGCCTAAGTAAAGTGGGTCGTCAAGCAAGAGAGAATTTTCAGTGCCTACATCGAGACTGACCGGCAACGTATTCGACGGATGAATACCAGCCGCGGCGCAGTACAGCGACAGCTTGCCAACCGAAATGGCCATGCCGCCAGCTCCCTTGTCGCCAATGCCGAGAATGGATTCGTTGTCGGTCACTACCATGAGCTTGACGTCGCGCCCTCGCGCAGCGTTACACAACACCTCTTTAACGCGGCCGCGATGCTCGGGGGTTACCCATAAACCGCGAGCACGTCGAAAGACGTGGCTGTATTGCTTGGTCGCCTGCCCTACCGTGGGAGTGTAAATAATGGGTAACAACTCTTCAAGGTGTTCGCACAACACAGTGTAGAACAGATGTTCGTTACGGTCCTGCAACGCGTTAACAGCTTCGTATTTAGCCAAGTCACTAGGCAGTTTTGAAAGGCGGCGGTATATGCGCTCTCGTTGCGTGTCTTGCACGTGAATTTCATGGGGCAACAGACCCTCAAGACCGAGTGAACGACGCTCTTCAGCACTAAAGGCCGTACCTTTGTTCAGAAGCGGATCGCGGATAACTTCGTAACCACGTTTGGCAACCTCGATAGGTTCCCAATTGGAAGAAAATTTGACCGTTTTACTCATAACCATACCTGTGACGAGTTGTATTCTTAGTGACTGCGACTGTACGAGGCTTAACGCTCAGGGTCAAAGAAAGAAACTTCACATTGTGATCCATCTAAGCAGTTACACTAGACTCTGATCTGTTGACGCTGAATTTTTAAACATGTCGAACGTCGAACAACGAGCTATTGTGCAAAGAGCCACAGAACTGGCCGAATTTCTCGCACACCCGGAACCCCTGCTCGTACTGACCGGTGCCGGAATTAGCACCGCTTCCGGTATTCCCGAATACCGCGACGACAAAGGCAACTGGAAACATGCCAAACCGGTGCAGTACCGCGAGTTTATGGACAGCGATTTTGTCTACCGTCGTTACTGGGCACGCAGCTCTGTAGGCTGGCGCACCATGGGCACTGCGCATCCAAACTCAGCACACGACGCATTGGTGACACTCGAGCGAAGTAACCGTCTGGAGTCGCTCGTCACACAGAACGTCGACCGCCTGCACGATCGGGCAGGTTCCAGCAACGTGATTAATCTACACGGTCAGTTGGGCACGGTGTCCTGCCAGTCCTGTGGTGAAACCCACGAACGCGACGAACTGCAGGCCGATATTACAGAGCAGAATGCTAGCTGGCTCAAAGCGCACGAAGCCCGACGCGAGTACAACCTGGCTAAGCGAAAACCCGATGGAGACGTTGAACTCGAAGACGATGCCTACGCAGGGTTTCATCCTCCGTGGTGTGACAAGTGTGGGGGCCGCTTAAAACCCGACGTCATATTTTTCGGAGAAACTATTCCGGGGAGCACCATTCAAGCAACGCTTGCAGCTCAGCAAAAAGCGCGGCGCCTGCTGGTCATTGGTTCGTCGCTCATTGTTTTTTCCGGGTTCAGAATTGCACGCGATTTTCACAAGCGCGGCCTGCCGCTTGTCATACTTAACAAAGGCGTCACTCGCGCGGACGATTTGGCCACGCTTAAATTCGTTGATGACGCTGGCACCTTGTTACCCCAGGCGCTTGAACAACTATAAAAACCGACACAGTTCTCGAACGCTTTACGCCCTTTATTTCACTTATTCTCCAGACATAATATTCGCAATCCGCTCTCATCGATTGCGTCTTAACATAGTGTAACCATTGCCTTTTTCGAAGTGTGATTGGGTTCGAAGAACTAAAAGAAAAATACGCGCACACTCCTTCCATCGTTCATCTACATCTAGTTAACGTTCTGTTGAAAGATGTAAACCTACGGAGTGAAACCGCCTTAATATGAAGTTCGCGCTACCCAATGTTATGACCAATACGCGCTTTCATATTGCGCTATCACTTCTAGCCCTGACCGGCTGCGCTTCCAACACGCCGACACTGTGCGATTCAAATTCGTGGCACGAACGCGGATACTCTCACGCAATGAAAGGCAGCGACGAGCAATCCAGTAAAGCCAAAACCGACTGCTCAACTGAAGACGCACCGCTGGCTTACCGCATGGGTTTCGACTACGGCCTTCAGAAATACTGCACCTTCAAGCGCGGCCTGTGGGCCGGAGAAATGGGTAAGGGTCCCGCCGAAAGTTGTGCGCAGCCAAAGTGGGATGAATACCAAACCGGCTATCTCACCGGCCACAAGATTTTCGCCGTTAACTCAGACCTTGAATCCATCAGCAAAGAGCTTGAGACCGTACGCAGCCAACTGTGGGAGCTTGAATCTGCCGGGGAACCCCAAAGCTCAGCACCGGTTCAAGACAAACTGGCCCGTATTGAGCAACGCAAGCAGCAACGACACCAGGCCTCCCGCCACCTCATGACCCTGAAAGTCGATACGCGCACTCCCTAACCAGCGCCTGCCTCAACTACCCCACCGAAAACTTGGTGGTTTTGATCCCGTCCCGTTATACTTGCCCTCCTCAAAAGGGCCTGTAGCTCAGCTGGTTAGAGCAGGGGACTCATAATCCCTTGGTCGTAGGTTCAAGTCCTACCGGGCCCACCATCTTTCATAGTTCTGTCCCCGGTTTCGTGTAACTCGAAAATGCGTAATGGGTAGACTTGAC
>QIGP01000399.1 GCA_003228965.1 Gammaproteobacteria bacterium | reverse complement strand
GGCGTTGTGCACATTGACAGCTCGCATCAGTTCTCGATAAGCGAGGTACTGAATATTCAGGTCAATGGACATTGTGAGGTCTTTCCCGGGCTCTGGCGCTCGAATACTTTCAACATTGGCAATCACTCTGCCAAGTCGGTCTTTCATGACTCGTTTGGCGCCTGACTCGCCGCGCAACCACGCGTCAAAAGCAAGCTCCACGCCTTCCTGCCCCTGATCGTCGACGTTGGTAAAGCCAATAACGTGGCCCGCGACTTCGCCTGCCGGATAGTAACGACGGTACTCGCGAAGTTTATACACACCAGGCAGCCCAAGCTCGAGTACAGACTGCGCCTCGGCGGGCGACATATGACGACGCAGATAAACGAATTCGCGGTGCATGTTTTGGCTAATTCGGCGCAGCAGCCACTGAGGATCACGGTTCACCGCAGCGGCAAGAACCTCAACCTGATCTACTTTTTCCGCAAACTCCTGCGGGTTAGCCCAAATAGAATCAACAGGCGTACTTACCGCCAGGGGTTCACCGTTGCGGTCGTAAATGGTACCGCGATGCGCCGACAGCTTGGCCACACGCAAATGACGGGCGTCGCCCTGACCCACCAATTTGTCTTTTGCTATTACCTGCAAATAGACCGCACGTCCGACCAGCGAAATTGCCAACAACGCAAAAATGCCCAGGACGAATGCTTCGCGCCAGGCCGAGTAAACTGTTGTCGCTGTAGATTTTCTGACCACTTGATTACCGTATTGCCATCACAGAACCTGGCTGAGGTTCAATCATTTTCAATTCGCTGCGAGCCATATTTTCCACGCGTCCATGCGACGCCCATGTACCCTGCTCAATGCGTAATTTTCCCCACTCAATCTGGAGGCGATCGCGCTCTGTCTGAAGCTCTTGTAAGTGAACAAAAAGCTTGCGTGCCTCATGGCGCATGTAAACGCAGCCGATGCCGCTGGCAAGCACGCAAAGAGCTAACACCGGCACCAACAATCTCGAGCTCCATAGACGAATATTCATGCCAGGCGCTCCGCTACTCTCAGAACTGCACTGCGTGAACGGGGGTTCACTTCAATTTCTTCGTCGGTTGCCCGAATTTGCTTACCTACTAACTTGAGCTTGGCCTTAGCCTCGTCGGGCACGTGACTCATTCCCGAATACATGATGTCGCTGCGCGATTGATCACGCATGAACCGCTTAACAATGCGATCTTCAAGCGAGTGAAAGCTAATCACCGCCAGACGCCCACCAACGCTTAAGCAGCTCAACATGTCATCCAGCACTGTGCGCAATTGACCCAGCTCATCATTGATAAAAATTCGTACACCCTGAAACGTTTTCGTAGCGGCGTGAATACGCTGTTCTTTCTTGCGCGGCACCACGGTCTCCACGCATTTTGCCAACTCGTGCGTACGTGTCAGAGGCCGTTCCTGGCGAAGTTTTACAATCGCTGTAGCAATGCGATGTGCAAAACGTTCTTCACCAAAGGTTTTAATCACCGTTCTTATTTCCTCAAGCTCAGCTGTTGCCAGCCACTGCGCTGCGCTGCGCCCTTGCGTCGTATCCATTCTCATATCAAGCGGGCCGTCTTTGCGAAAACTAAAGCCACGCTCTGCGTTATCCAGTTGAGGCGACGAAACACCCAAATCGAGCAGCACTCCGTCGGCTCGTCCCGAGGGTGCAAATTCCTCAATAACGCCACCCAGCTGTGCGAACTCGGCTTTCACCAGCCGAAGCTGCCCAAACTCTTTAAAGTACTGTTGACCGTATTCAATCGCAGTGGCGTCTCTGTCGATGGCAAGCAGTTGGCCTTCATCACCCAGGCGCTTCAGAATCTCGAGACTGTGGCCGCCGCGTCCAAATGTAGCGTCGGCGTAAGTACCACCAGGCTTGATGGCCAACGCCTCAAGACATTCAGCCAAAAGTACGGGGGCATGGTGATTCACGAAGCTAGAGCGACAGTGTGGCTAGTTCGTCAGGAAGATCAGCGTCGTCGTCCTGACTGTCCTGCAACCACTGATCGCGACGCGCCGTCCATCGCTCTTCATCCCAAAGCTCAAACTTGGTACCCTGTCCCATCAGCATAGCCGCCCGGGTAATTCCGGCGAACTCACGCAGTTCTTTTGACACCAGGATTCGACCTTGACCATCCAACTCAACTTCTGTCGCATAACCCAACATGAGTCGCTGCAGGTTGCGCGACTTGCGGTTAAGGCTCGGAAGCTTGACCAAACGTCTCTCCAGCTCCTCCCAAACGGGAAGCGGATACACCAGCAGGCATTGGTCACGGTCGACCGTAACCACCAACTGTCCCTCGCAACCGTCCGCAATGGAGGCGCGGTGGCGCGTCGGAATGGCCATGCGGCCCTTCGCGTCGAGGGTGACTTTACTTGCTCCACGAAACATTTCAGATACTTGGGATGACGAATCGATCCCACTAATTCCCACATTTTTCCGCTTTCTCCCACTATATTTACGTGGCCATGAGCGGTCAACCGCTTTCTATGGAAAAACTCATAGCTGACAGTAACTTAGGCAAATTTCCGCACAAATATTAGACACTTATTAGCTCTAAAATCAGCAGCTTGGGAGCGGTACCTCCGGCTAAATCTAAGATTTTGAAGAGACCACTCAAATAGGCCTGATTCAGGGGACCAGCCTCTCTTGTGCCGGACAAATCCCGCAACAGACAACCGAGACTCAGTTTAAACAAGAATTCAGGCATTTTTGCGCGCACAAAATGAACAAATGTGTGCCTTTAGAGAGTTTTTATCTCATTGTTTTAATTGATTTAATTGAGATATCGCTGTCTGATACGCAGCGATTGGGAGCCATTACAGGCGCTTAAAGACACTGAACGCGAAATTCGCCCGAACCGCCGTTTAGAACGACTATTGGATTGGGCCATTGTTTGCGCCGCTACTGTTGTTTCCCAATTTACTACCGAACAAACAGCCCTTTTTCAACCAAATTATCATT
>QIGP01000138.1 GCA_003228965.1 Gammaproteobacteria bacterium | reverse complement strand
AGGACCGCCGTAGAGGACTGCCGATTCATGGCAGCCCTTCCTGTGCGCCGTGGAATCAGTGTTGCCGAAGACATTCTCGACGGCCCGCGCAGCCTTGTGCTCAAGCAGGCACGCAATCGAATGTTGGCGCAAATGGCGGTTCTTTACCGTATGCTCAAGCAGTAATGAAACAAGACACTACATCACCCATATGGTTCGGCGAACCCATCCTCGAAGCTCTTCAGCGCAGACGAGAAAACACACTCTTACAAACTCTGGACATCACGCTTACCGAGCTTGGACCCGACTTCCTTCGTGGCACCATGCCGGTCACGCCCACAGTGCATCAGCCGATGGGCATACTGCATGGGGGAGCCTCGGTGAGCCTGGCAGAGACTCTGGGCAGTATAGGCGCGGCACTCGTACTGGACATGAGCAAACAATATCCGGCTGGACTTGAAATAAACGCTAACCACGTTAGATCCGTATCAAGCGGAATAGTCACAGGTACTGCCCGCCCTCTTCATCTTGGCCGAAAAACCCACGTTTGGGACATCACAATATGTAGCGACCAAAATAAGGTGATTTGCATTTCCAGACTCACGGTTGCCATACTCGATAACTAAACTTGGGCTGCGAGACCAAACCATGAACGTTCGTTTTCCTGCAAAATCCGGCAAAATTTGTCGACTAGTGGTTGTCGCTCTCGCCGTAGTCGCGGGCACGAGCGCCTGCGGGCAAATTGGGCCGCTCTACTTACCCGATCAGAACGATGCCGAAACCGAACAAGGTGAAGCGCAGGCACAAGACACCGATAGCGACGAAAACAAGGTTCGCGAAGAAAACGACGGTAAAAACCCGGGCGGTCTCTGATCTAGTCTCGAATGTGCGGCCCCACCGCCTGGTTCCCGCTACTCTTGACACCGTCCAGGCTGCCCACGTCACTTACTGTTTAGGCCTCAACTCTCACAAAATTCGAGCTAACTATGGCAAAGAACTCCAAACCGCTGCTGATTCTGGTTGACGGATCGTCCTACTTGTATCGCGCATTTCATGCTCTGCCATCGTTGACCAACTCCAAAGGCGCACCCACCGGTGCCGTGCTTGGCGTAACCAACATGCTCAACCGCCTGTTTCAGGATTATCAGACTCGCAACATTGCGATTGTTTTCGACGCCAAAGGCCCAACGTTTCGGCACGAGCAGTACGACCAGTACAAAGCTAACCGTCCTCCGATGCCCGATGAGCTGCGCTCTCAAATTGAACAAATTCACACCATCGTCAGGGCCTTGGGACTTCCTTTACTCTCAATACCAGGCGTAGAGGCCGATGACGTTATTGGCACGCTCGCCATCCAGGCGCGAGAAGCCGGAATGAAGATAGTGGTATCAACGGGCGACAAAGATCTGGCTCAGTTGGTAAACGACGACGTCAAACTCGAAGACACAATGAAAAACTCGGTCATGGATACGGATGCGGTACTTGAAAAATTCGGCGTGCGCCCTGACCAGATAATCGACTATCTTGGACTGGTAGGAGACACCTCAGACAACATTCCAGGTGTACCCAAAGTGGGCCCGAAAACGGCCTCCAAATGGCTAAACAAATATGACACTATCGACGGGCTTATTGAAAACGCTGAGGCCATTAAAGGCAAAGTGGGAGAGAGCTTACGTAAGCACATTGACCAGCTGCGCCTTTCGCAGGAGCTGGCCACCATCAAACTCGATGTACCGCTCGATGTAAAACCTGAAGAACTACAGGTGGGTACGGCCGATTACGGTCTGTTACAAACTCTCTACACCGAGCTTGAATTCAAGTCACTGCTGCGCTCGCTCCCCGAATCGGAAGACGTTCCGGTAGAAGCTGGCGTCGAAGTACCAGAGACACGTTACGAAACGGTGCTCACCAAAAAAGACTTCAGCGCCTGGATGGACAAACTTAAAGGTGCCGAAAAATTCGCCTTTGACACCGAGACTACCAGCCTCAACTACATGAAAGCAGAAATTGTAGGCGTATCGTTCTGTGTCGAAACAGGCGTTGCTGCCTATGTACCTGTAGCCCACTCCTACATGGATGCCCCAGCACAACTCGATCGCGACTTCGTACTGGGCGAACTGAAACCGCTGCTTGAAGACGCGCACGTGGCAAAAATTGGCCATCACCTGAAATACGATGCCCATGTTTTACGCAACTACGCCATTGAGCTGCGCGGCATTGAATACGACACCATGCTCGAATCGTACGTGCTTAATTCAACCGCGACCCGCCACGACATGGACAGCGTCGCCAAACGCTACCTGGGCGTAGAGACTATTCACTACGAAGACGTTGCAGGCAAAGGCGCCAAACAAATTACGTTTGACCAGGTTTCTCTTGATACGGCCGGCCCTTACGCTGCTGAAGACGCTGACATCACCCTGCGCCTCCACGAAGAATTGTGGCCAAGACTTGAAGTGGTCGACGAACTGGTACAAATCTACGAGAACATCGAACGCCCTCTGGTGCCTATCCTGATCGACATGGAACACAACGGCGTCCTGCTCGATATTGAAATGCTCAACGATTTAAGCGTTGAGTTTGCAAGCATTATGCAAAAACTTGAGACGGAAGCGTTTAACGCCGCCGGCCAGGAGTTCAATCTGGGGTCGCCCAAACAGCTCCAGGAAATTCTGTTTGAGAAGCAGGGCCTGCCGGTCATCCGCAAAACGCCCAAAGGACAACCTTCAACGGCCGAGGACGTGTTGGTGGAGTTGGCGCTGGACTACCCGTTACCCCAGCTGATTCTCGACTATCGTTCATTGAGCAAGCTCAAATCGACCTACACCGACAAGCTACCCATGCAGGCCGACCCGGATACCAACCGGGTGCACACCTCCTATCACCAGGCCGTGGCCGCGACGGGACGCTTGTCGTCGTCAAACCCGAACCTGCAAAACATTCCGATCCGGTCGACTCAAGGTCGTCGCATTCGACAGGCGTTCATTGCACCAAAAGGCTATACCTTGCTG
>QIGP01000081.1 GCA_003228965.1 Gammaproteobacteria bacterium | reverse complement strand
CGCTAGATAATCCCGCGTTAGCCGCGGGGCGCGGCTGGTTTTGCAGCGTAGGCGTAACGCCCACTACAACTAACAAGCAGTCGTCGCCTTCGGCATCATCGACTTTGATGTATTGCAATTGCATCGATCTGAGCCCAACTACAATTTCAATAGGGGCGCCTGATACACCACGGTCGTAGGCATACCGTTGGGTGACCCGCCGGCCGGTTCGCGGCTGATGGCCAATCCTTTTGCATTTCGCAAAACTGCGAGCAGACCCGCAGGTAGTGTGCGCGTACTTTCGGCGTTGTTTACAGGCAATAGACCGAGAGACTGTGGTGGCCCCTCGTTAGGCAACATCCATAGTTCGTAAGCCTCATCAAGCTGCGACGCTTGTGCATTCACCGCTCTTGCTTGTAACTCCCCTGTGTTCAAATTTGCGCTGATCAACCACAAAGGCTGCGCTTGTGCATCGTTGAATATGGCCACCTGGGGTAAATCGACTTCTGGATCCGGCGGCGTCAAGAGCAACAGAGCCGCGAACAGAACCGCTGCGGCCGATGCGGTAAAACTCCAGAAATGCCACATGCCCCAAGACGAAGGTTTTTGTTCAGGGGCTATTTGACGGGCAATTTTGTCCCATAGCTCTGGCGGTGGAGATTGGGCCGGCAATTCGCTCGTGAGCGGGCTTAGATCTTGCTCCCATCGCCACACGGCGCGTCGCGCGTCTTGGGATTCAAGCATCAAACGCTCGAATCTCATTCTTGCCTTAGTGGTTAATGTAGCCAACACATATTCGCCGGCCAATTGCTTTACCAGTTCAGCATTATAATTCATTGCTCTAAGCACTCCCGAAGTCGCGTTAGCCCTCGACGAATACGGCTTTTGACCGTGCCGATGGGCGTCGATAGGCGCTCCGCCAATTCCTGATGAGTGAGCCCTTGGAAGTAGGCTAAGGTAATACTGGCACGTTGCGAAACCGCCAGGCTATGTAGACACTCTCCAAGTCGGTGCGCATCTTCGTCTGCAAGAGCGAGAGAATAAGGATGAGCGGATGTGTCTTCGTCTACTGCGTTGAGATCCGCATCCCCTAGACCTCGGGTGGGTTTGAGCTTTCGTAAAGTATCGATGGCTCGATAACGAAGAATACTCAACAACCAAGTCGCCACTTGGCCACGCTCGCTATGGTAGTCAGCAGCGCGGTGCCACACTTGCACGTACGCCTCTTGCATCACATCTTCTGCAAGCTGTTTGTCCCGCAATATAATATTCGCTGCGGCATGCAGGCGTGGCGCCGTCTGGTCGTACAATATTTTGAACGAACGCTGATCCCCTTGTGCGGTGCGCGCGACAAGATGTACCAAATCTCCTTCCAACACTGGCGTTCCTTATTATTGAGAAAACAATTTTCGCGTACGCAATACAAGATACGTACTGAAGCGCTTTTTGGATGCATAAAGGTGAAAAATATTTTTTCTTACTTTGTTTCTGACAAATGCATCCAAATCGCATTTGTTCACGTATTTACCTCGAACCGTCAAACTGTAAGAGACTCACATGACTTCTAAATTACCCCTCCTTGCCATATTGGCATTTGTCACCAGCACTTCGGCTTGGGCATCCAGCCACCGTGAAGCGCCTTTTATCACCAAATATCCTCAGGTAGACGCCTCAGATTTCTATCTATTCAAGAGTTACGAGCCTGGCCGCGAAGACTACATTACGCTCATCGCCAACTATCTCCCCGTGCAATCAGCCTACGGCGGCCCCAACTACTTTCCCTTAGACAGCGAAGCGTTGTATGAAATTCACATCGATAACGACGGCGATAGCGTAGAAAACGTTACCTTTCAATTCAGATTCAGCGACGCATTTCCCAATAATGAATCCATTACCCTGACCGTTGGTGGTGTGGAGGTGTCCTCGACACTGCGTAACATTGGTGGCATCAGCGCAACCGACGAAAGCGGCCTGAATCACCTTGAGAGTTATTCGCTGACCATGGTCGCTGGAGATCGAAGAACCGGTACCGCAACTGTTGTGGTTGACGCCACCACTGGTTCAGATAGGTTTCGCAAGCCATTCGACTACTCAGGCACCAAAACCTTCGGTGGACCCGGAAATTACGCCACTTACGCTGATAGTTTTATCAACGATATCAGTATTCCAGGATGTTCCATCCCCGGACGGGTATTTGTCGGCCAACGTAATGAGGCATTCAAAATCAGCCTTGGCGAAGTATTCGATCTAGTCAACTTTGTTCCGGTTGACGGAGACAGTGCACCAGGTGCCGGTGATGGCGATGGTTTCCCTGGTGGGGTCACGCAAGACGCTGAACGCAACATCCTTGCGCGCAACAATATGACTTCTATTGCACTTGAGATTCATCAAGATTGTCTGACCTTAAATGCAGAAACGGTCATCGGCGCATGGACCAGTGCAAGCCTGCGGCAGGCTAACATTCTCAACCCGGAACCCACTTTTCTTACCCCCGAAGTAGGTGGTGGCGCGTGGACTCAAGTGTCCCGGCTTTCGGCCCCCTTAGTAAACGAACTGGTTATTGGCTACGACAGCAAAGATCGATTCAATACCAGCCACCCTTCCAACGACGGTCAATTTTTGACCTTTGTAACCAATCCAGGTTTGCCCCTAATCCTAGATATCTTGTTTAGAGATGCAGTGAACAGCACATTGGGTACCAGCTTCGATGACATCGCACCCAGCAATTTCCCACGTAACGATCTGGTAGCAGCCTTTCTCACAGGTTTTGCAGGGGTTAATCAATTTCAGACAGTGACTCCCGGCGAAATGCTCCGACTCAATACGGCTATAGCTGCGACCCCGCGAGATCAACAGAGCACATTTGGCGTGGCTGGCGGTGACCTCGCCGGTTTTCCTAACGGTCGTCGGCCTGGAGACGACACCGTAGATATCGCTTTGCGCGTAGTCATGGGTGTACTTTGTCATGACCTGCCTATCGGTGCTAACGGTGATCCCGCCAACTTAGGCGTTTGTACACCG
>QIGP01000203.1 GCA_003228965.1 Gammaproteobacteria bacterium | reverse complement strand
CGTGCTTCTATCCGGTTACTGTCGCCTTTCTCTTGCAAATAGGGAGGAGTCCATATACGCAATGACGTAGCTCTTTAGTGCTCGCAATGACGCAATGACGCAACCCCTTACCCCGTCATTGAACCCGCGAAGCGGGTGTGGCAATCTCCGTGAGGCTGTCGCGGACTCAATTAGTTACGCCGACGTAGCACCCGTTAATGGACAGGCACTAACTAGTATTGTGTGACTGATACGGCGATGACGTGGGCCTTGTGTTGAGTCATCGCCGTTTTTCATCATGGTCTATTGATTAGTCGTAGTTAATACAGCCCTGACATAGTCGACTATCTATCGGCTGAGGTCCTATATACTCCCAAGTCAGCGTGTTACCCGGAGTCCTGGAACAAACATGTTTTCCACCTTTTCGAACGCAGAATTCCTTGAGCGCTACTGGCAGCAAAGTCCAGTGGTGTTGAAACAGGAGTTCGTTGACGTCGCAGGCGTTGTAAATGGCAATGAAATCGCCGGGCTGGCCTGTGAAGAGGCCGTTGAATCACGCATCATCCAGGGTTCGGGTCTGGATGGTCCGTGGACGTGCCGACAAGGACCGTTTGTCGATTTTGACTACAACAGTCTTGGTGCCAGCAATTGGACTCTTCTTGTCCAGGGGCTTGATCAGTGGGATGACAATGTACGTTCGTTGCTGGATCGATTCAGTTTCTTACCGGCCTGGCGTCTGGAAGACGTCATGGCAAGTTTTGCGCCTGTTGGCGGCGGGGCAGGGCCTCATTTCGATTACTACGATGTGTTTCTTGTTCAGGTTGCAGGCAAGCGTCGATGGGAATTGGGCCAGGTGTGCGACGATTGTACGGCACTCCAGGAAAACGAATCGGTTAAATTGCTTAAGAAGTTTGACACGACCAGTGTCTACGACCTGGATGCTGGCGACGCGATTTATATACCTGCTGGTTTGGCTCATTGGGGCACGTCGCTGTCCGACGATTGCGTAACGCTGTCGGTCGGCTTTCGGGCGCCGTCGGACAAAGAATTGCTTACCGAGGCGGTAGAGCTTCTCATGCCGAAGCTTGGCGAAGCAGCGCGCTACAAAGATTCTCGAGGTTCGATTGACAAGGACCGGTTTAAAATCAATGCACCTGCGGCAGCCTATGCCAAGGGTGTGATTTCGCGTCTGAACGAAGAGGACGTTGCAAATGCACTAACTGAAGCTCTGGGTCGACTTGTGACCGACACTCGCTACCGCAGTTTTAGTGAAGACACTACCGTATGGACTGGCAATAGCCTTAAAAAGCATTTGGAAGGCAGCGAAGCACTAGCCATTGTCCGACAGACGCACTGTCGCATGGCTTACTCACAGGCGCATCTGTTTGTAAACGGTGTGGCTTACGCGGCCGCGGAGTCTTTTTCAAAAAGTTTATGTCACGGCGAGTTAAGTGACTCTTCCAGTACAGCAGAATGGGAGATTGTCGCGGCGCTGTTTAACGACGACATGATCGCGTTAGCTTAAGTTGAAGCACCAACGTGTCTCATCATGGCCGCAACGGCGGCTTTTGCACCAACTGGTGTGACTCGCGTGTTTGGATGTTTGCTGGTGAACACGCGAAACACTTCGTCGGCAAAGCTTTGTCCGACAGTGTCGACCTTCGCATTGTTGAGTATTTCCATAACGGCATAACGTGTAATGGCGTCGACGTTGTTGCGTAGCCTTGGCAGGTTTAATGCAAGAGTCACTTCATCGTAGATTTTCGATTCTTCAAGAAACGAAAGTATGTCGGTTACAATCATTAATAAGTAAAAAATAGGCAAAATGCCTAAAAAATATTAGTAAAACTTAATATGCGCAGCCACGGTGTTTGAACGAGCGTATACTCGTTTTACGTTAAATCAAGCCGGGGGAAAGTCGATGGTTGAGTTTGTGGTAAACGGAAAGACAGTATCGAGTGGGAGTGACGCAGATACGCCGTTACTCTGGGTTATTCGTGACGAACTTAAACTTAAGGGCACCAAGTTCGGCTGCGGTATTGCACTGTGTGGAGCCTGTACGGTACATATCGAGGGCACGGCTACGCGCTCCTGTGTAATTCCTGTTTCGGCCGTCGCCGGCAAGTCTATTACGACCATCGAAGGCCTCGACGAAGAAGGCAATCATCCTATGCAAAAAGCATGGATTGATGCTCAAGTACCGCAATGCGGTTACTGCCAGTCAGGACAAATCATGCAAGCGGCGAGCCTGCTGGACAAAAACCCGACGCCCAGCGACGACGAAATAGTCACAGCAATGAGCGGTAATCTTTGTCGGTGTATGGCGTACACACGCATTAAGAAAGCCGTGAAAATGGCCAGTGGAGGTGACGCATGAAATCTTCACGTCAGGCACTACCCGCTGTATCGCGACGCACTTTTCTTGTCGGTAGCGTAGGTACCGGGCTTGTAATGGGCTTCGGCTTACTGGGAGGCTGCAATCAGAACGGCGATTCAGCTGTATCAGCCGTTGAACAATTGTCGCAAAAGGCATTTTCACCGAGCGTGTGGTTTGAAGTCGCGGCGAACGGCGACATCAATATAAACATTGCCAAAGCTGAAATGGGGCAACATATTGGTACTGCTCTTGCACGCATTGTCGCCGACGAACTCGGCGCCGACTGGTCCAGAGTAAGTCTTACCCACGTCGACACCGATCCCAAATGGGGTTACATGGTAACCGGCGGTTCGTGGTCGGTCTTTACCTCTTTCAAAGCACTGTCGCAGGCAGGGGCAGCAGGGCGCGAAGCGCTGTGTTCAGCGGCCGCCGCAATGCTCGGCGTTGACAGCACGCAGTGCAGCGTTAGCCATGGTGAAGTCAGTTCAGGAGGACAGTCGCTGTCATTTGCAGAGATCGTGCAACAGGGAAACATTGACAAAACTTTTACCCAGGAAGAACTCGATGCGTTGCCGATGATGGCGCCGTCAAAGCGACGACTCATCGGTAAACCAACTCCTGCATTGGATATCCCCGAGAAAACAC